>JAFVVB010000157.1 GCA_017502425.1 Ruminococcus sp.
CCGTGAGTATCTCAAAGCCGAGAAAGAAGACCACGAGTCGCGTATCGAGAATATTGAAGAACTTAAATCAAATATCATAAACTATGAGGATGAAAATCCTGAGCAGTCTACGTTATCTGACTTTCTAGAAGAAATATCGCTCCAGACTGATATCGATAACTATGACCCCGATGCTGACTGTGCTGTTATGATGACTCTGCATTCAGCTAAAGGTCTGGAATTTCCTGTTGTTTTCATACCTGGTATGGAAGAGGGGATTTTCCCATCTTACAGCACTATTTATAACCCCGATGAACTTCCTGAAGAACGCAGACTTGCTTATGTTGGTATTACCAGAGCTAAGGAGAAGTTATATATAGTTAAAACCAGAGAACGTATGCTATTTGGATCTACTTCTCGTTCCAGAGAATCACGTTTTGCCACTGAAATACCGTCAGTCTTAGTTGAAAAAACAGGAACAGAACCAAAGATTTCTCAAAATAGCGTTCAGTATGCTTCTGATTCTTCTAAGCTTAACTTTAATCCTTTTGCTAAGAAAAGCACTGCAAAGAGCACAACATCTGTCAAATACAGCGTCGGTGATATGGTTTTACATAAAGTTTTCGGAAAAGGAATGGTTACTTCAGCTGAACCTATGGGTTCAGATATAATGCTGGAAGTAGCTTTTGATAAAGTCGGTACAAAGACGTTAATGGCTAACTTCAGTAAAATGGAAAAAATCAGCTGATAATCACAAAATTATAAAACCTCCATAATATGTAGTGATGCGGTGTGCTAAGCATTCCGAGCTTACATCAGTATATATTATGGAGGTTTATTTATGGCAGAATCATTTGATACCTCAAAAAGAGTCGGTTGTGATACAAATCAAAGTCCTGAACCAGTGTGCATAGATGCTCAGCGAATCTATGATAGTTGTTCGGATAAAGATTGTCTTACTGATCTGAGGGTGTATTTCACAGATTATAATCAGGAACTCATAGACAGTGCGGTTAATGTACGTATTAAAGACGCAGATGTTATCACAGTATACGTTGATATCGAACCTGTACCATTTCACAGAGGCTTTTATTCCATTGATATGACATTGTTCTTTAATGTCTGTCTTGATGTTTTTATGACACCTGGTTCTTCACCTCAGACAATCACAGGTCTTGCTGTGGATTCTAAAAAAGCTATCCTATACGGTAGCGAGGGTAGTGTAAGATCATTTTCAAGTGAGCTTTCTTGTGATTCGTTTGATACTCAAAAGGCATCTACTAAAAACTTGCCGATAGCTACCGTTCAGATCGCCAGACCAATCGCACTATCAGCAAAATTAAAACACGATTGTGCTGTTTGTCCGATACCATGTAAAATTCCTCAGTGTGTGTGCGAATGCGTAGGCGGTGAACCTGTTAACTGTGGCTCAAAGAGTGTTTTTGTTACATTAGGATTATTCTCTATTGTACAGCTTAAGAGAAATGTACAGATTTTAGTTCCGTCATATGAATACTGTATTCCTGAGAAATCATGCGTGACGTCATCTGACAATCCGTGCGAAATGTTCTCCCGACTGGATTTTCCTACTAATGAATTTTTTCCTCCAAATGTAGGCGATTTAACCGGTGATGAGAGTTCTGCGTGTGGATGTAGCGGTTGTGCATCAACAGAAGACTAAAGGACATAAAAGAAAGCGGTGACATATTGGTCACCGCTTTTACTTTAAATTTTTGGAGTGATGTGTTTACTGTGATCCCAATTGATAATCTTATCTTTATCAACTATGTACGCATTTTTTGAGATGTTTGCAAGCGGTTCATCGCTGTAATGGTCAGAGTAAAAATCATCAATTTCTCCATCAGGATATATTTCGTAAAATCGCCTTACTTTTTCATCATAGTAGCAGTTCTCACCGCTGTATTTTCCGCTATGTTTATCTACTTTGGAAGCAATTACTTTAAAGCCTAATTTTTCTTCAAGAGGTTTCAGTAAAAACTCAGGAGAAGCAGATATAATCACATCATCGTCCTTTTTCTGATTGTAATAAAAACTTTTAATGTTATTGATGTGAGAATTCCAGAAAACTTCAATGTCATTATCAATATCACAGTATTTCAAAAAGCTGTACATGTTTTCTTTGAATTCAGTTTTACTACCTATTTTAAATCCATAGTATTTAATAAAATGAAGTAGCAAAGAGGGGAGAAGTAACAGGATTTTTTTATGTCTTTTAATAGAAAATAAGTAAAAATCAGCAGTAGAATCCCCATCGTAAATCGTGTTATCAAAATCGTAAACGTTCATATTTCCTCTATAATTAATATAATACATCGATTATACTTCCAATTATCTAAAAATACAACTCAAATGATGAAAAAATTCATATTTTGTTAATTTATATTATTTGTTATTGTGGTAAACTCTACGTATAAAGTTATAAGGAGAAATATAGGTGTTTGGATTTGTCACAGTTGATAAAAGCGAAATGCTTTATAAAGACTTCGAAGCGTATAAGGCAGTGTATTGCAGTCTTTGTAAGCAGCTCGGTAAAGAATACACCTTTTTATCTCGTTTTATTTTAAGCTATGATTGTACCTTTTACGCTGTTTTAGCACTTGCTTTAGAAAAAGATTGTCCGGGGTTTTGTAAAGGACGGTGTAAAGTGAATCCGCTTAAAAAATGCAGCTTTCTCATACACGGAGAAGAAGCTCTATCAAAAGCGGCGGCTCTTAGCGTTATCAGCGTGTATTATAAACTTCTTGATAATATTGCTGACGGTGGTTTTTTTGAGAAAATCGGTTGCTGTATTTTAAAGCCGTTTTTTTCTAACTGGAGAAAGAAAGCGTCATTAAAATATCCTGAAATTGATAATGCAGTAAAAACTATGTCTGATTCACAGTTTGAAGTTGAAAAAGACGTACATTGTGGTATTGATAAAGCGGCAGAACCAACTGCTACTATGCTGTCAACTGTTTTGAAATTGCTTATTATCAATGATGCGAAAAACAGCGTAATGCAGAAAACCGTTATTTCCAATTTTGGTTATTTCCTTGGAAAATGGATATATTTAATGGATGCAGCCGTTGACTTTGAAAGCGATATTAAACGCGGTAACTTCAATCCGTATGTTATCTCGTACGGTGATGATTATAACTCTAAAGTTGACGATATCAATTCGTCGCTTGATTACTGTCTTAGCGAGGCGTTTTTATCGTATAATCTGCTTGAGTTGAATCATTTTAAATCTATTATTGAGAATTTACTGATTCATGGACTGCCTAAAAAACAAAAATCTATTTTATATAAAGAAGAAAAAATTGCGGAGTAAATTATGAATCCATATCAAGTTTTAGGTGTTTCTGAAACAGCTTCAGAAACTGAAATTAAAAATGCATATAGAGAGCTTGCTAAAAAGTATCATCCTGACAACTATGCAGGAAGTCCTCTTGCTGACGTAGCTGAACAGAAGATGAAAGAAATTAATGAAGCGTATGACACTATCTGTGATATGCGTCGTAATTCTTCATCTGCTAACCACACCGATTCAGCTTCTTATAATAATTCATCATACACCTACTCGTCGTTTTCTGACGTTCGACGTCTTATTAAAGAGGGAAGACTTGATGATGCTATGCAGATATTAAACGGCGTAACTGCCGCTAACAGAAACGCAGAGTGGCATTTTCTGATGGGTATGATTTTCTCTAGAAAAGGCTGGAACGAGCAGGCTTATTCTTATTTTCAGACTGCATGCAGAATGGATCCGTCTAATCAGGAATTTATGTCTGCTTTGAATAATATGAATGCACGTCGCACTTATAACCCTGGTGGATATAATACTGTTGGTACCGGAGGATGTTCTATGTGTGATATTTGTACTGGTCTTATGTGTATGAACTGCTGTTGTGATTGTTGTGGTGGCAACGGTTGTTGTTAAGGAGATTTTATGAAAACTTCATTTAAAGTATCTTTTGGTGGTGTAATCGGAGCATTGAGCCTTGTTTTAATGCTTCTTACCTCAGTTATTCCTTTTGGCACTTACGCTTTTCCTGCGTTTGCGGGTATGTTACTCATAAGTGTAGTTATCGAGCTCGGCTTTAGCTGGGCTTTTGTTGTTTATACTGTTGTTTCTTTGCTTAGTATGCTTTTACTTACTGATAAAGAAGCTGCGCTTTACTACGTTTTCTTTCTTGGTTTTTATCCAATTATTAAAGGTTTTATCGAAAGAATTTCTTTAAAATCTGTTCAGTATTTACTTAAGTTTTTGCTCTTTAATGTATGTATGGTTGTTGTGTTTTATATCTCGATATATCTCTTTTCTATACCTAAAGAGAGCTTTAGTATTTTTTCTGTGTATTTACCATGGGTGTTTTTACTTCTAGGAAATTTTGTTTTTCTTATTTATGACTATTGTGTATCAAAAGTTGTTACAATTTACCTAGTCAAAATACATAAATTGCTATCAAATAAAACAAAACTGTAAATTGAAAGAATATAGCCTATGATGTAAAATATATATGTGAATTTATGATTTATAGAAAGGAGAGCTTTTGTATGAAAACTACGCGTAATTCAGGCTTTTTAGTAACTGCTGTTTCTGTTACATTAGTGTTGTGTATTTTTATGCTCACTGTATGTACTGCTTCTTTCAGCACGAGTGCCGCTGCTACTAATGTATTAAAATCCGTTTGCTCTCTTAATCTTCGCTCAAGCGCTAAAGCTGATGCTGAAATACTTACTGTTGTACCATCGGGCGCGTCAGTAACGCTACTTCAGAGTAACACAACAGCATGGGTTAAAGTTAAATATTCTACATATACAGGATACTGTTCAAGTGACCTTCTTCAGCCTGATTCCGACAGCGGAATTACGATGAAAGGCAAAACCACAGCTGATGTTAATTTACGAAGTGGTAAAGGCACTTCGTATTCAAGTCTTACAGTAGTACCTAATAATACAGCGGTTACAGTTAACAGCAATGCTGATGCTAGTTGGGCTAAAGTAACATACTCGGGTAAAACGGGATACATAAGAAAAGACTTTATACTTATTACTTTTACACTTGCTGTTGTTTCTACTACTAAAGCCCCTGTTAATTCGTATAAAGCTCCGGATTATTCTAAAGCACCTCAGTGGTACTCGTATTCTCTAACTGATAAAATGCTCAATACCGATGCTCCTTCTTCTAATAAACTGATGCTTGATACCACTAAGCTTAACCTTAAAGCAGGGGAAAAACATAATCTCATAGCATTTATGTCAGGTTCTAATCCTGTTATGGATAATATCGAGTTTAAATCATCTGATTCTAAGGTTGCCTCAGTTTCAGCTAAAGGCGTGGTTACAGCTTTAAAAGCAGGTAAAACTACCATAACTGCTATTGATGCTGTTTCGTTGTATACTGCTAAATGTGAAGTGTATGTAAGTGGTAATATTGAGCCTTCTGAGGAAACTCAACCTTCTACCGCTAAACCGACTCAACCGCAAACCCAGCCATCAACGGCTAAGCCTACCCAGCCGTCTACTTCTAAACCTACACAACCTTCAACTGCTCAGCCATCTACCGCTAAACCTACTGTGGCTGAAACTCTTTCTATTTCACATAAATCTGTTACTATGTATCTAAACAACCACTTTGTACTTACTGCAACCAGTAACGCAACTGTCAAGTGGTATACATCTGATGAATCTATCGTAAAAGTATCTCAGAAAGGTCTTATTGTAAGTAAAGGCGTAGGTACTGCTACGATTACAGCGAAAACATCTACTAAATCAGTAACCTGCAAAGTAACTGTAAAGAAACCTTCGGTTGACGTAAATGTCTCCCATAGAGAGATGTTAACACTTGTAGCTGGTAAAACGTTTTTTGCAAGCTCATCGACTCCTTCAGTATCATGGAGTAGTAGTAATACTAAAGTAGCTACTGTTAAAAATGGCTTTATTTTAGGTGTTGCTCCGGGTAGGTCCATTATTACCGCATCAACTACCGGTGGTGCTAAAACTATTCTGATTGATGTTGTACAGGCGGATCCTATCAGATTTGCTTATTCATCACCTAACTGTGCTCCTAAAAACAGAAAGGTAAACTTTGTTGCTATAACCGATAAAACCCGTACAGCTGTACGATTTAATGTAACTATAAATGGTACCACTAAAACCATAGATGCCACATCAAAAACAGCTGAAGGTTCTACATATGTATGGAAAGGTAGTACTACTTTCAGTGCTGCGGGAACATATAACGTAAAAGCGTATTCTAAAAAGGGTACAACGTGGTCTACATGCTCAGATGGTGCTACCACAGCTTTTGTTACTGCTTCTACTAATAAAACTACCACCGCTTGTGCTAATCGTAGAGCGAGTGACGAGATAATTAACCTTATAGCAAGCTACGAAGGATATATGTCTAGCGTATATTCTGATGCACTGACAGGCGACCCAACTCTTGGTTACGGTAAACTTGTTTACGTTGGACAGCAGTTTTATAACAGCCTAACTAAATCCGAAGCATATGCGTATCTTGTGCAGACTGTTAATAACGATGGTTACTCATCTAAAGTAAACAGCTTTTTAGTAGGCAATGCCATTAAATTCAATCAACAGCAGTTTGATGCCTTAGTGTGCTTTGTTTATAATACAGGTACAGGCGTTTTATCAAACGATGATGATATCAGAAATGCATTACTTAATTGTAGCTCAGGTTCTTCATCATCTTCTACTTCGTACTATATAAATGGTTCTGATGTTCGTATCAGAAAAGGGCCTGGTACTTCGTATGATATCATTGATGAGCTTAGTTATGGTACTACTATTACAATAGTTGAGAAAACAAATTCATCGTGGTATCGTGTTAAGCTTTCTGACGGAACACTCGGATATGTATCTACTGACTATATTTCAAGTAGAACAACTGATGGTTCTCTTGATTTAAATTACGTGAAGAAACAGACGGTTATTAATAAATTCTGTCAGTATCATCACGCAGGAGGATGTATCTATGGTCTGCTTTACAGACGTGTAGATGAAATGGAAGTATTCTTCTACAACGATTACGATAGAAATTACGGTACATATAAATATAATATCAACTTTACATGTGCTAATAATTCTTCTTTCCATACCTAATTTGAGATGGTGATTTTATGAATAAAAAATTTGGTTTTATAGGTGTCGGAAATATGGCAACCGCCATTATTTCCGGTATGCTTTTAAACTCTTTTGTTGAGCCTGAAAATATTTACATTTGTGACCATGACAGTGCTAAATGCCTTGATTTTAAGAATCAGGGCGTTACTGTTTGTGATGATGCTGAAAGTGTTACTAAATCAAGTGATATTGTAGTTGTTGCTGTTAAACCTCAAAACTACGCTGAAGTGTTATCTGGTCTTAGTGATATAGATTGCTGTGATAAGATTTTTGTTTCTATTGCGGCTGGTATTTCTATTGACTTTGTACGTTCTAAGCTTAACCAGAATGTAAAAGTTGTCAGAGTTATGCCTAATACACCGCTTTTATTATCTAAAGGCGCTACTGCTATTTGTCCTTCAGCTGATATGAGTAATGAAGAGGCAAAGCCTGTTAAAGATATGTTTTCTTTAAGTGGTGTTGTAGAGGAATTTACTGAAGACCATATGAACGAAATTATAGCCGTTAATGGCTCTAGTCCAGCGTTTTTCTATCTTTTCGCTAAAGCTATGGCTGATTATGCCGATGAGTGTTCAATTGATAGGGAAAAGGCAGTGAATCTGATTTGTGCTACCTTTGAAGGTGCAGCCGCTATGATAAAAAACAGTGGCGATGATATCGATACTCTGATTAAGAAGGTTTCATCACCTGGTGGCACTACTTTAGAAGCTCTTTCTTCTTTTTCGAATAACAATTTCGAAGATATCATTAAAGAGGCTATGAGAGCCTGTACTAAGAGAGCTGATGAACTCAGTAAATAATTTTAGGTAGAATATATTGAACAAGCCTTGCATAATATCAAGTAAAGCGGAGGGATATTATGAAAGGTATTGTTTTTTCTATGAAAAATCATAAGAAAATATTTGGTTTTACAAAGCAACCTAAGAGGATTACAGCGTTTTCTTTTAAACGTTTCTGGACTTATTATTCGGTGCAGGTTTTCTTTGCTTTGTGCTTTTTTGTTGGCATTGTATTTGGTTCACGCTTTATATCAATCGCATCTGCTGATTTTTTAAAGAAAATTGATTTTTTGTTTTTAACTAATCTTCAATCACGTCTGGAGCTTAGTGCGTTTGAGATTTTTTCGGCGTCTTTTGCTTCTGACTTTATTTTCATATTACTTGCTTTTTTATCAGGATTATCAGCCTGGGGGATATTCTCCCTTTCTTTTCTTTGTGCTTTCAAAGGAATCGGTGTGGGCATTTCTTCAATGTATTTATACTCTCAGTATTCAATAACAGGTATCGGATTTTACATACTCGTTGTTCTTCCTGGTACGGTATTGTTTTTCTTTGCTTTTATTTGTGCGCTAAGAGAAGCCTTTACTCAGTCTTTAGCGCTGTTTCGTATTTTGTTTTCATCAGAAACTAACCTTTCGATGTCCAGATATACGAAGACATATTTATTCAGAAATGGTGTTGTAGTTGTTTTTACGATGTTTTCTTCTGTTATAAATATGATATTATGGGTGCTTTTTGCAAATATGTTTAATTTTAAATGAGGTTTACTAATGGAACAGACTAGAAAACGTATGAAGTTCGAAATATTATTAGAAAGACTATTTTCTAATTTTCATAGAGTGCTTTTTACTAATTTACTATTTTTTATACCACTTGCAGTTGCAGTTGGGATTTACTTATTATCGGGACTTTTTATTACTAATCAGGTTATTAGTACAGTAGTTTCGCTTTGTTTATCCGTACTTGTTTTTCCTTTTTATTCCGGTGTGGTTCTTGTGTGTAGAAACATCGCAAGAGGTGATAAGGACGTCTTGGTTTTCTCTACTTTCTTAAAGGGAGTGAAAGAGAATTTCCAGCGATTCTTTGCTTACGGTATATTGTTAGCTTTTGTTGCGGTTTTCAGCTATTTTTCTATATCTGTTTATTCTAAGCTTCTTTCGTCTTCTTGGTATTTTTATGTGCTGTTGTTTGTTTGTATATTAATTGCACTTGAGATTCTATTTATCTTTTTCAGTGCACCTATTATGACTGTTACTTTTGATTTATCATTCAAGCATGTTATGAAAAACAGCTTTTTAATGTCTTTCGGTGAGATTAAGAACAACTTTTTTGCACTTTTTGCGCTGATTGTTGTTATTGCTATATGTTTTACTGTCGTTGCATTTTGCACTAATGTTTATCTTCTGATTATAATGACAGCTTTACTGCTTGCTTTGATTTTACCTGCATCATGTCAGTTTGTAGTCAGCTTTTTCGTTTACGACGATATGTATGCTACCATAGCTAAACGTGAAGAAAAGTCTGAGAAAATCGATCAGGCTATTATTGATGCAAAAAACAGAGCAAAGCGTGTGAACGAGAATACGGAAGACTATTCTGACGTTGATATTTCTACGCTCAAAGATACCGATGAATATATATTTTATAACGGCAAAATGATGAAGCAAAGCGTTTTGTTAAGACTTGCAAAAGAGCAAAGAGAAAGCACAAACACTCAAACTGAAAAGGAAAAATAATTATGGCTAAAAGAGTTACTATTTCTATTTTATCTGTTTTTATTGTACTAGGTGCTTCGGCGCTTCTGTTTTTTAATTTGCGTGGCGATAATGATACTGCCACTGTGATGAATGTATCTCCTGATCTGTCAGATAGCGAAACTGTTTGTGAGATTATCATTGATACACCATCAGAAACTGAAGAAAGCACGTCTGATGATATTAGTATCACTGAAGAATCTGTATCCGGCAGTACAGATTATGTACCATCAGATAAAAATTTAGGTGATAATACTAATGATATTACCACAACTAAATTTTCTATCGATCGTATTGTAGACCATACTATCAACGAAGTTGTACAGCCTCGTGTTGTGTTTGGTTCAGGTTACGTGTCAACTGATAACTACATCAAATTCGATAGCAACGGTAATTTTGAAATGTATCTTAGCGGATATAATAACAATGTTACTTCGGGCAAGTATACTGAATATTATGATACTATCTATGTTGAATACACTGACGGCACTGCTGCTGAATACATAGTGGAGTATGATTCTAGCGGTACTATCGGTTATATTGTTGTCAATTACGGTGATTACGATATTTATTTTTCATAAAAAAACAGCACTCTTTTGAGTGCTGTTTTTTTATTCTTTTTCGTTATTGATGAACCACCTGTTTTCTTCCAGAAAAAGATACTTTTCTATTTGTTTTATTCTGCACGTATATCGTATTCCCGCACCGCCTGCTTTAAGCGATGCAGCATACCTGACGTCGGTGATTCTGTCTATATCGAAAACTCTGCCATCATCCCAGTTGATAGTGAGTGGAAGAATATTTCCGTCGGGATCAAATTTTGCAGTAACAGACACATATTGCTTCATTTTATGCCTCCTGTCAGAAATACGAAACAGGGTGGACGGTGTGTTCTTCTTTAGGGCTGAATCCTGATAGATTTCTATCAAACATCAGCTTGGCAGGTCTTACCGATTTGCTTCCGAAACGATTTTTTATTTTATCGAGTGTTGAATCTAACTGCTCCAGACGCATAATATTCGTTTCATCTTCAAAAAGTGATGTCTGATGAGAGATGGAATCAGGTACAAAATCACTCACACTTATTCCTAAACTTCTGATATTTTTATCAAAATCATAGTTTTCTTTAAAAAGTCTTAAACATATTTTTAGTATATCATTAGTCAGATTAGTCGCACGTTCGCATTTTGTTTGTCTTGTTATAGTGAAAAGCTCGGTGTTTCTGATACTTATACATACGTTTTTTGCTTTGAAACCCTGTTCTCTCATTCTTCTGCATACACTGTCACTAAGAACCATGAATATAATTTTGGCATCTTCGAAATTCTGTAAATCCCTGACAGCTGTGGTAGAATTTCCGATGGATTTAACAGCTGAGACCTCGTCGGATTTCATAACAGGGGAGAAGTCAAGCCCGTTTGAGAAGCTGTGCAGTATATCAGCCCATTTGCCAAAATTTTTCCTGAGTAGTTCAAGCGGGAAGGTTGCTAAATCTCCGATAGTAAAAACTCCCAGCTGATTAAGTCTTTTCTGAGTAGCTCTACCGACATAAAGCAAATCTTCTGCTTTTAATTTCCACACCAAGTCTTTATAGTTTTCTTTAGTGATAACGGTAACAGCGTCAGGCTTTTTATAATCACTACCCAGTTTAGCGAATATTTTGTTAAAACTGACTCCTATACTTACGGTTATGCCTAATTCGTGTTTTATTCTATGTCTTATTTCTTCTGCTATTTCTTTTCCACTACCACATAAAAGTGTACTCCCCGTAACATCTAGCCATGCTTCATCAAGGCCGAATGGTTCGATATTATCGGTATAGTCGGAGTAAATTTCTCTGCAAAGCTTAGAAAATCTGACGTATCTGTCGTAATGAGCCTGAGCAGTAACTAGCTCAGGACATTTTTGTTGAGCCTGCCATATAGGCTCTCCTGTTTTTATATTAAATTTTTTAGCTATTTCATTTTTTGCCAGAATGATACCGTGACGTTTATCGGCGTCTCCGCATACAGCTATCGGTTTATCCCTGAATTCAGGATTATAAAGACATTCGACACTAGCAAAAAAACCGTTACAATCGCTGTGTAAAATAGTTCGCATTTTTAACACCTGTTATTATACTTAATACTTTCTATATTAATTATAGAACAGATGTTCGAATAAGTCAATATAAAAATAGCGGACCCAGAAAACGAGTCCGCTAAAATATGTGATAATTATGAAAGATAGGTTGAAGTACTATCAGCTAACTTATCAGTGATAACCTGAGCGTCATCAGCATCTTTACCAACAGCTGTGATGTAAAGCTTGATCTTAGGCTCAGTACCTGAAGGTCTGATAATACATGCGTGCTCACCTTCGAGAGAGTAGGAGAGAACGTTTGATTTAGGAAGATCAATTACTTTTTCTTCACCGGTTACTAAATCGTACTCTTTGCTTTCCAAGTAGTCAGCAACTTTAAGCACTTTGTAAGAAGCAAAATCCTTTGGTGCATTTTCTCTTAGTGATGACATAATGTCTGCCATTTTCTGCATACCCGCAGCACCTGCAAAACC
This sequence comes from Ruminococcus sp., assembly GCA_017502425.1. Classification (GTDB taxonomy): domain Bacteria; phylum Bacillota; class Clostridia; order Oscillospirales; family Acutalibacteraceae; genus Ruminococcoides. Next base: position 12,217 of record JAFVVB010000157.1, read on the forward strand.
AAAGTTTAAAGTAGTGTTTTTATAGTAACCGTATTCGCTGTACATTTCATCCATAACCATAGCGAGAGTTTTGCCCTGCTTTTTATAGTAAGCAGCCATCTCGCAAATGAGCATAGAAGCAACAACCGCGTCTTTATCTCTTACATAAGAGCCTGAAAGGTAACCGTAGCTTTCTTCGAATCCGAATACAAAGCGTTCTTCTTCGTTAACTTTTTCGAGGTTAAGAATAACTTCACCGATATATTTGAAACCTGTGAGTACGTTTTTGAGCTCTGCACCGTATTTGTTGCAGATAGCGTTGATGAGTTTAGTAGTAACGATAGTTTTAACAATGATAGGATTTTTTGGGAGAGTGCCCGCTTCGGTGCGTGAACGAAGAATAAACTCAGTAAGCATAGCACCTGTTTCGTTACCTGTGAGTAATCTGTAACTACCATCATAATCTTTTACTGCGATACCAACTCTATCAGCATCAGGGTCAGTAGCAAGAAGAAGGTCAGGCTTTTCTTTATCGCACATCTCAAGTCCTAACTGTAAAGCTTCTTTAATCTCAGGGTTAGGATATGGACATGTAGTGAAATTGCCATCAGGTAATTCCTGCTCTTTAACAACAGAAACCTTTTCAACACCGATTTCAGAAAGAACTCTTCTGACAAGCTTGTTACCTGTACCGTTAAGAGGAGTGTATACTACGCTTAAATCAGCGTCTTTGCAGATATCTTTAGCAACCTGACGTGATTTAACACATTCTAGATACTGTGTGTATACAGAATCATCAACATATTCTACCATACCGTTGTTAATAGCATCGTCAAGTGAAACGAGTTTAACACCGCTGAATATATCGATTTTCTGAATCTCATCGTAAACAGCAGTAGCAGCGACGTCAGTCATCTGACATCCGTCTTCTCCGTATGCTTTGTATCCGTTATATGCAGCAGGGTTATGGCTTGCTGTGATCATGATAC
>JAFVVB010000158.1 GCA_017502425.1 Ruminococcus sp.
TATCACAGGTGAAGCAGGTGCAGTTTCTGTTTTAATAACAGTTTGTGGAACTGCTTTGGTGCTTTCGAGTAACTTAACTGCTTTTTCAAGAGAGGCTACTCTGGCTGTGAGAGCTTCGGTTGTGGCATCAAGCTGTGGTGAACATAGTTTTACGATAGCCATTTCAAACTCGGTACGATTATTTGCGCCTTTGTTCATTCTCTCAAAAGAACGTGACAGTACATCCATAGAGTATACTATATCTGCGAGCGACATATAGTCGCATTGTGAAACAGCGGCTTCGAATTCCTTGTCGGAAAAAGCTAAAATCTCTCGAGGGTCGGAGATGGTTTTAATCATCATTAGCGAACGGAAGTGAGAGATGAGCTCGTCGCAAAGTCTAGGGATATCTTTAGATTCTGCGTAAAGTCTATCGATGATAGAAAGCGCTTTAGCAGGGTTTTTATTGATAGTGCATGTGCACATCTCGAAAAGATAGTTCTTATTAGCTAAACCTGCCGCATTTCTGACGATTTCAGCGGTAACTTCGTTTTCAGCGATACCGATACTTCTGTCTAAAAGAGAGATAGCATCTCGTAGTGCTCCGTCAGCAATAACCGCAATTAGCTGAGCCGCTTCATCAGTAAGAGTGAAACCCTCGCTTTTAGCGATAGTCTGGAGTCTGAAAGCGATGTCTTTAGGAGCTATACGATGAAAGTCAAATCTCTGGCATCGTGAAGTGATAGTAGCAGGAAGCTTATGAACTTCGGTAGTAGCCAGTATAAAGATAACGTGTTTAGGAGGTTCTTCAAGTGTTTTAAGCAGAGCGTTGAACGCTTCTGTGGTCAGCATATGAACCTCGTCGATGATGTATACGCGATACTTAGCTTTAGCTGGAGTGAAAGCTACTTCGTCAATAATATCTCTTATATCATCGATACGTCTGTTAGATGCAGCGTCCATCTCAACGATGTCCAAAACTTCCCCCGAATCGATAGCACGACAGCTTTCGCATTCGCCACAAGGATTAGAGTCGATAAGGTTCAGACAGTTAACGGCTTTTGATAGGATTTTAGCACAGGTGGTTTTACCGGTACCGCGCGAACCGGTGAAAAGGTAAGCGTGGTTGATTCTCCCTGATTTTAATTCGTTTTTAAGAGTAACAGTAACCTGAGGCTGTCCGACAACGTCTTCAAATGTCTGAGGTCTGTATTTACGATAAAGCACCTGATACATAAATCTCACTCCTAACAAAAAAGCAAGCCGTAGCCGGAAATGTCGGCTGATCATATAAATAAGTGAACGACAGACTTACTGCATCGCATCACGAAATCTGCTTAATGCTGCTCGGTTCCCCGCCTGACATGGTTCACAGCTCATGATCGTACAGGGCCTGTCGCTCGCTTATTTATATGAAAAATAATGCGGCTTGCGTTTCAACTCATTATATCACAATAATAATGTAAAATCAATAGTGTTTTTCAGCTGTTGAAAAAGCAATTTCACAGTGATATAATTGCTTAAAAGAGGTGGTAAAAATGAATCAAAAAGAACGAATGCTAAATGGTCTTGCGTATAAATCCAACGAAGACGGGTTATTCGAGGAACGTCAGCGCGCAAAGGAGCTGTGCTATCGTATCAATAACTGTGTGCCGTCGGACCTTTCTATGCGCAATCGTTACCTTAGTGTGTTATTACCGAATGCATCAGAAAAGATATATATTGAACCGCCTTTCAGATGTGACTACGGAAGTAATATATATTTAGGTGATAATTTTTACTCTAACTATAATCTTACTATTCTTGATTGTGCACAGGTCAGAATCGGTAAAAATGCTATGTTCGGACCTAATGTTTGTATTACTACTGCCGGTCATCCTATTCACCCTGTATCGCGTACCCAGTCTTTGTACGAGTATGCTTTTCCTATTACTATCGGAGATAACGTGTGGGTGGGCGCTAATGTAGTTATAAATCCTGGTGTTACCATCGGTGATAACTGCGTTATCGGTTCAGGCAGTGTTGTCACTAAGGATATTAAGAGCAACACCGTCGCAGTAGGTAATCCGTGCCGTGTGCTTAGAAAAATTACCGATGATGACAGAGATTATTATTTTAAAGACAAAAAATTTGATGTTGATGACTATTAAAAAACAGCAGAGATTATCCTCTGCTGTTTCTTTATTTTTTTAGTAATCTCGTGGAGTTTAATATGCACAGCACACTTACTCCTGTATCAGCTAATACACCAAGCCACATTGAAGCGATTCCAAGTGCTGCTAAAACTATGACAATAGCCTTGAACGAAAGTGCGAATATGATATTAGCTTTAACTATATTCATAGTTTTGCGTGAGATCTTTACTGCGTCAGGTAGATGTTTTAAGTCTCCACTAGAGAGTACTACGTCGGCTGATTCTATCGCTGCCTGAGAACCAAGTCCCATCGCAACGCCACAGCTTGATGCCGCCATAACAGGAGCGTCGTTTATGCCATCGCCCACAAATACGCATGTATTGCCCTCGTTTATTTCTTTTTCTACCAGTCTTAGTTTATCTTCAGGAAGAAGTTTTGAATGATACTCAATATCATGGAGGCTTTTAGATACTGATTTTGCGGCGTTTTCGTTGTCGCCTGTCAGCATCATAATCTTTTTGATACCGAGATTTTTGAGCTTTTTTATAACACTGCTTGATTCTTCTCTTATGTTATCTGCAATTCTGATAACACCTATTGTTTTGTTATCAACCATGACTTTGACGCCTTTTAATTCATTATCAAAGCCACCGCAAGATACAGTTTTCTCTCCCATTTTTGCACTGACACCGAAATGAGGTCTTTCGTTATATGAGCTCAGAGGTATAGGGGAGATGTTTTTCTTTTTTGAGTATTCTACGATAGATTTAGCTATCGGATGACTTGATAGTGCCTCGACGGACATAGCGATTTTCAGCACTTCTTCGTTGCTGTGACCATCATACGCTAAAACTTCGGATACTTTCATTTTTCCTGTTGTCAGCGTTCCCGTTTTATCAAAAGCTACTATATCTGACTCTGATAACGCTTCGATATACTTACCGCCTTTAATGAGAACACCGACTTTTGATGCGCCGCCAATACCTGAATAATACGCAAGTGGTACTGATATCACGATAGCACACGGACACGATGAAACAAGACACACCAGCGAGCGATATATCCACGTTGAGAAGTCGCCTGTTATTATAGATGGAACAACCGCTATCAAAAGGGCAATCATGATTATTATCGGTGTATATATTTTTGCGAATTTTGTTATGAACTTATCTGTTTTACCTTTGTTTTTAGCGGATTCTTCTACCAGTTTCAGTATACGTGTAGCGGCACTGTCGCTATATTTGTTAGTAGTGCGGATTTTAATAGCGTTTTCGCTGTTGAGCATACCGGAAAGAAGCTGTGTACCTTCACCAGCACTCATAGGTACACTCTCACCTGTTAATGCTGATGTGTCAATCAACGAGTTGCCGTTTGTGACAATACCGTCAAGAGGAATTCTCGAATATGGTTTAATAAATATTTCAGTACCTATTTTAACATCTTCAGCTCTGGTTTTTTCTAAAGTGCCATCTTCGATTTCGATATACGCATAGTCTTCTTTGATTTGGGCAAGTTTTGATATATCTTTGCGTGATTTGTTAACCGCAATTTCTTCTATCCATTCGCCTGCAACAAATAAAACAGTAACAGCGCACGCTTCAACAAATTCTCCTATAATCACAGCCGCTATAACTGCGATAGTAAGCAAAGTTGTTTCGTCTATATTCAGCTTTATTATAGAACGGATTCCTTTTAAAAACACCTTGTATCCTGCCATTAGTGCTGATATACACGATGCAACTATTAATGCGATGTTTTCAATTCCTTTAAGGTGCATCACAAAAACAACAGCACATATAACAGCGGAAGTAATCAGCAGGATTTTTTCTACTGTTTCACCCTTTGAATTTTTCTTATCACTTTCTGAGTTTTTCTCAGTAACGCTAACACCATCTTCAATGCTGTCTACTATTAAAGCGATTTCATCTTTAACGGAATTTATTTCACTTTCTAGAGTGAGAAGTTTAGTAGCGAAATTAAAGTATACATCACTGAATCTACCATCATTTTTAATTTTTTCTTCGATTTTGCCTGCGCAATGAGCACAGTTTAACCCCTCTAATATAAATTCGTATCTCATAGTTTCTCCTTTATACTTCGTGCGTGCATTCAACATAGCACAGCGGGTAGCAGGCATCTATAACCTCTGCTTTTCTGACGCTCCATCCTTTATCGCAAAGATATGATAAATAGTCGTCTTTTTTCCATTTATTCTCAACCTTGAATCCAAACATCTTTAATACAAGTGATGATAGTTTTTGAGAACCTTTAATATCTCCCCATACGTATGTAGGTGCTATCAGAACACCATCAGATTTCAAGACTCTCTTTATTTCAGCTAAAGCGCTGTCAGGGTCAGGCATAATATGCAAAGCGTTTGAAATTATAACTGCATCATACGAGTTATTCTCATACGGTAAATCACAGGCATCTTGAATAGAAAAATTTACGTTATTAATGTGAATGTTCTTCTTAGCTTGCTCTATCATTTTATCGGAAAAGTCAGTCGCTTCGATGAGCTTAGCGCTGTCAGCAACATTACAAGCGATTAGTCCCGTACCTGTTGCCAGTTCTAAAACGCATTTATTTTTAACTGCTTTTCGTATGTTTTTATACATTTGCTCATATGCGTTTAGTTCAAACTTTCTGGACAAGTTATAAAACGGTGCATATAAATCCCAGTTATTCAAAAAATCACTCCATAAATTATTCTGAAATATGTTCAAGTCCCATTTCGAAAATCTGCTTTATGTGTTCATCAGCAAGACTATAATAGCTTTGCTTTCCATCTTTTCTGACTTTCACTAAATTTTCACGTCTGAGTATTCTCAGCTGATGGGAGATAGTGGACTGTTCCATGCTAAGAGTTTCGGCTATACAGCATACGGATAGCTCCTGCTCAAACAGCGCACACATAATACGGATTCTCGTAGAGTCCGAAAAGACTTTGAAAAAGTCGGCGAGTTCGAACATCGTATCCATATTAGGCATACTATCTCTGGTTGATTTTACTATTGTATCGTGATCGTGTGTCATAGTAGTGCTCCTTGAATTTTTTGAAGTATGAACATATGAACAAACATTCATACGTTGAGGTAATAATACACCCGCATTTCAAAAAAGTCAATAGTTTTTTTAAAAAATAAAAATATATGGCGTAAGCTCAGAGAACTGCTCACAAAATTTGCGCAGAAAATAAGAAATGCTTATAAAAAGCTGAGACCTGATAGTGAAGCGGGACGATTCGTAGCAGATTTAGAAGAGTCAACGTTTAAAGTATTGCAGGATATGTATTTTGAGGAGCTGTCAAAAGCTAGGGAGATGTATGAGTATTTCAGAAATGGCCATACCGATATTATGTATCACCTGATTAACAGGACCCGTGATATCGAAATAGCTGATGGTACTGTGAAAAATCTTGTATCAAGGCTTGTGAAATCGTATGAAAGATATATTTACGCAATAAAAAAGCGGAGAGGATAGTCCTCTCCGCTTTTATGTTAGTTAGTATAGATTACAGCCAGTTTAAGGTGTCTTCGTATACGTTGATGTAGTCCTGAGCACTACGCTCCCAGCTGTTGTCACTCATCATAGCACGCCACATGAGGTAGTGCCATCCTTCGTTATCATATATACCTGCTAAAGCACGCTTAACAGCGTTGCACATATCAGCGATATCATAGTTCTTGAAAGTGAAACCGTTTCCGTAGTTGTCGTAGCTGTCGAAAACAGAGTCTTTGAGACCGCCAACTTCTCTTACTACCGGAATAGTACCATAGCGAAGAGCTATCATCTGGGAAAGACCACATGGCTCCTGTTTAGAAGGCATGAGGAAGATATCAGCGCCTGAATAAATCTTTCTTGCAAGCTCAGGCACGTATCCTTCGCAGAAGCAAAGTCTGCCCGGATATTTCCACTGCATATCTCTGAAGAACTGTTCGTATTCTTCGTCGCCTGAACCTAAGATGACGAACTGCATTTTCTGAGTATTCATCAGGTCTTCGAGTCCGCCTCTTACTAAGTCGAGACCTTTGTGAGATACAAGACGTGTAACCATAGCAACCATAGGAATATCCCATGCCTGCTCAAGACCGAGTCGCTCCTGAAGTGCACGTTTACACTCGCCTTTACCGCCCATATTTTCTTTAGTGTAGTTGCAGTAAAGCTGGTAGTCAGTAGCAGGGTCATAGCTCATGCCGTCGATACCGTTTAAAATACCGCATAATTTATAGTGGTTGTTGTTGAGTACGTGATGCAGACCGTGGCTGTACCATGGGTCTTTGATTTCAGCAGCATAGCTAGGGGAAACAGTGGTAACACGTGTAGCGCACTGAATAGCA
>JAFVVB010000022.1 GCA_017502425.1 Ruminococcus sp.
CTCTGCAGTATTCATATACTTGTCCCTTGCTACCCTCTCCTCGAGCATATCTATCACTTTGAGTGTAGTATCCACACCCACATCGGAAGCGATAAGGGCATCCTCAATACCGTCAAGCACCTCATCATCTACGTGAGATTTGCCGGCTACTACCCTGGCGATCTTATCGAAGATGCTCGATTTGGTCTTCTGGAGCCCTTTATCAAGAGTCTCAAGTTCACTCTCGCTCTTTTTCTTTTGCCAAAAAAACGCCATAAAAACTTCTATTTTTTGTAACTTACAAAAGTAATGATTTTATCACTAAAAAGATAAAAAAAAGCGGTCATCTTACGATTGACCGCTTTATCTCATACCTCATTAAAGATTATTTCTTCTCAAAGAAATCTTTAGTTTTGTCTACTGTAACTAATTCTTCGGTGAAAACATAAGCTCCAGTACGTGCTGATTTATCCATACGGATACATTTTACGAAGTTTCTTGAAGCTGATTTGTCACCACTAAATGTTGCAACCGCTTTCTTTGCCATAGTAAAATAATATTAACGGGTTATTTAATCTCTTTGTGTAGGGTTACTTTTCTCAAGTAAGGATTATATTTCATCCTCTCAAGTCTCTGAGTAGTATTCTTTTTGTTTTTGGTGGTAATGTAACGTGAGATACCAGGAACACCGCTCGCTTTTTGCTCAGTACATTCAAGAATGACTTGTACTCTATTACCTTTAGCTTTCTTTGCCATAGTCTATAATTATACTAAATCGATTAAACCTTTAGCTTGAGCAGCTTTCAATGTTGCGGCCAAACCATTTTTATTGATAGTCCTGATACCAGCAGCTGATACTTTCAGGGTAATGAATCTTTGTTCTTCTTCAGACCAGAAGCGTTTAGTCCTTAGATTGGGTGCAAACTCACGTTTGGTACGGCGTTTTGAGTGTGAAACATTGTTTCCGATCACCCTTTTCTTTCCAGTTATTTGACAAACTCTTGCCATTGTATGTGTAATTTATTGATTATACTATTTTTTCGGGGGTGCAAATATCCCTTTTTTTTCTCTAATTTGCAAATCTTTCTATACAAACTTAAACAATCGGTTCCATCTGATATTTCGTGGGAAAGACTTGTTTTTGTCTGATGAAAACCAGATAACTCTCGGCTTTCCTACTATGTGATCTTCAGGCACAAACCCCCAGTAACGAGAGTCAAGTGAGTTATGTCTGTTATCACCCATCATGAAGTAATAATCTTGTTTGAATGTATAGCTCTTTGCAACTTCTCCATTAATAAAGATTTCCCCATCTTTAACCTCCAGGGTGTTTTTCTCATACACTGAGATGATCCTTTCGTATATCGGGAGGTTGGTGAGATTCAAATCTACAGAAGCATCCTTCGCAGGTATGTATAAAGGTCCGTAGTTGTCTCTGGTCCACTGGTAGTCTCTTGAAAATGGGAAGATCAGCAAGTAAGAATCGGGATAGTCAGGTGGATAAGAATCGATGTTCTGATTCACGCTCACTACATTTCCAAACTTTGACACCTTCTCAGCATTCTCCTCATTGAGGGGGAGAGTGC
>JAFVVB010000159.1 GCA_017502425.1 Ruminococcus sp.
CCTTGACATCCTGGATCATTTCCTGTAAGCCACGGTTCTCAACAGTAGTCATCAAAGTGGACGCAACCTTGTTCTCGTATCCTGAATAGGTATGAACTACATACCATCTAGCTTCACTCATGATATTACTTCTCCTTTAAATAAAATTGAAGATAAAATCAATTATGAAACAGCAGATGAACCAGTATTCATAACTAAGCCAAGAAGTTCATAAAGACCCATATCGAGTCCAAAGATGAAAAGACCAGCTATAAGGATAACTAATACTACGATACCGAAGTTCTTAGTAGTAGTTGAAACAGTAGGCCAAGAAATCTTTTTGAGCTCGCCGATGCAAGCACGGAAGAATGATAAAAGCTTAGAAAAACCGCTTTTTTTCTTATTTGTTTCAGCCATGTCTCTTCCCTCTCTTACTTAGTTTCCTTGTGCAGAGTGTGTTTCTTGCAGAATCTGCAATACTTGTTCATCTCTAGCCTGTCAGGATCGTTTTTCTTGTTTTTCATTGTGTTGTAATTACGCTGTTTGCACTCAGTGCAGGCCAATGTGATTTTTACTCTCATTTAACGGCACCTCCCGGTATTTTCGGAATAATTTAGCCTCCCTCAAAAGGGCGCAAAAAAATAGACCCCTTTTTCGAGGTACTTAGAAGTATAACATAATAAAGTCAAGCAGTCAAGCAATTTTGAAATAATTTTGTAAAAAATCGGCACAACACCTAATCTAAGGTCATTGTGCCGATAAATCTACGTTTTTACTGCGTTTATTGAGTGATTTTTATTATATCACAGACGGTTTCCGGTGTCCATCATCATTCTCTTAGGAGCTTTCTCCGGTTTTACCTTTTTACCCTTATATTTAAGAGCACATTTCGACGCTGTTAAAAGCTCAGGTGATAAGTAAGAGCTGAGTGTCTCACGGTTTTTATCATCGATGTTACTGAGCAAAACGATTGTGATAATAGATCTTACATCAGGGTCACCGTCTTTATAAAGCTCTTCGATAATGCTGACAAATTTAGTGATATCTTTTTTTACGCCTCTTCTGATAATCTCGTCAACTCTTGATACAACATGCTCTCTTGCAAAAGTAACTACTCTGAATTTCTCGTAGTTTTCTTCTTCCTCTTTCATATCGTATCTGAGATCAGGAGTAAGCACAGCAATTCGTCTGTAAAGTGCCATAGCATCAGCAGCAGACTCTTTTGACTTTTTCTTTATGGTTTTCTTAACTCTCTTAACGTTAGTAGTAGAATTGAGTGCTTCTGCGAAATCGTTACCGATAGAAGCAGCTTCTTTTTCGGTATCAGTAGCAGGGTCGAACATCCATGTAGCGATAGTCTTCCATTCGTTATCAGGACCATCGTCAGTCATAGTACATGAACGCATGACCATATGCATTTTATCTTTGTAGTAAACCACCGTATACGCAACGTTTTCTCCGGTATAAAGAGCAACCAGTTCGTTTTCGTCGGTTTTATTAACCTTATTTTTAGCAAATCCCTGAGACTCAAGAACAGCAGTAACTCTGTTGCACACAACAGTAAATGCCTTATTTATCATAAAAATCATTCCTTTAAATATCTTTCATAAGATTATACATTGTATTACTCTCTTTGTCAAAGGTTTTCATACTTGAAAGAGTGCAGTCTTTGTGCTATTATATATTAGTATATTTATGTCTGCAAAGGATTTTATTATGAACAATAACGCTATCGGAGTTTTCGACTCGGGACTGGGCGGTCTTTCAGCTGTCAAACAGATGCTCAAAGCTATGCCTAATGAAAACATAATATATTTTGGCGACACATCAAGAGTACCGTACGGTAACAGAAGCAGAGCCACCATCCGCAAATACGCTATGCAAGACGCTAATTTTCTTTTAGAGAACAATGTCAAAATGATTGTAGCTGCGTGCGGTACAGTAAGTTCTGTTGCTCCCGATCTTGAAAACACGCTGAAAGTACCATACACAGGCGTAGTTTTACCGACTTGTTTTACCGCACTCAAAGAAAGCAAAAATGGTAAAGTAGGAGTAATCGGCACCTCCGCCACTATCAACTCTCACAGCTATAAGCAAAGAATCGAGCTCAAAAACCCATCTGTCAGAGTTTTTGAGCAGGATTGTCCGCTGTTTGTACCACTGGTGGAAAACGGATTTATCGACAGAAACGATGAAGTCGTTAAACTGATTGTTAAAAAATATATGGCACCACTCAAAGAAGCAGGAGTTGATACCGTTATTTTAGGTTGTACCCACTACCCTATCTTAAAAGATGCGATACAGGATTTTATGGGCGAAGACGTACTGCTTATCGATTCAGGTAAAGAAACCGCGCTGTACACTAAAAAAGTACTGAGCGAAAACGGTCTTTCAAACACATCAGAAAAAACGGGTACCGCTAAGTTCTTCGTCAGTGATACTCCTGATAATTTCGAGAAAATCGCTTCTCTCTTCTTAGAGAAAGATATGCATAACAAAGTCAGCCAGATAAACATAGAGGAATACTGAAATGGCAGAGAATAAATACATCATCAGCGTCGTAGGCACTCAGGTCATAGACGGCGAAAAAGATAAAATCGAAGTCATCACCACAGGTGATTACATAACAAAAAACGGTCACCGATACATCAGATACAAAGAGTATGACAACGAAAACCCTGAGGTATATACTGACACGATAGTTAAAGTCGAAGACGACACTAAAGTCACTATCACCCGAAGAGGTGAACATCCTTCAAGGCTGATACTGCAAAAAGAAGTGCGACACCAGTGTCACTACTCAACTATTATGGGTGACCTCATGATGGGAGTTTACACGAAGAAAATCGACCACAACCTCACCGATAAAGGTGGATATATCAAAGTCAGATACCAGCTCGACTTTTTCTGCGATCTGGTATCCGACAACGAGTTTCACATCAACGTTAAAGAAAAAGAGGAATAATTATGGCACATACATCTATAAACGCAGTAAAATCATTAAGAACAGCTATTGAAAACGCTATCAAAAAAGCTATCGAAAACGGACAGCTAAGTGATGCTCCTATCCCACAGTTCGTTATCGAGGAGCCTGCTGACAGAAGTCACGGCGACTTTGCTACCAACGCTGCTATGGCTACGGCAAAAACATTTAGAATGCCACCGTTTAAAATTGCTCAGGCTATCACCGAAAATTTAGATTTATCAGACACTTTAGTTGATCGTTTTGAAACAGCAGGTCCAGGATTTATTAACTTCTTTTTATCAGACCAGTATTTCGCTGAAGTAGTAAAAGACGTTTTATCAGAAGGCGACAGCTACGGTGACAGCGACTTTGGTCAGAACAAGAAGGTTATGGTAGAGTTCGTTTCAGCTAACCCTACCGGTCCTATGCATATGGGTAACGCACGTGGCGGTGCGCTCGGCGACTGCTTGGCTGCTGTTATGAAAAAAGCCGGCTACGATGTATGGCGCGAGTTCTACGTCAACGACGCAGGTAACCAGATTGAAAAATTCGCGTGCTCTTTAGAAGCTCGTTATTTACAGCTTTTTGATGATTCAGTAGAGTTCCCTGAGGACGGATACCAGGGCGTTGATATTATCGACCACGCTAAAGCGTATAAAGAGGAAAACGGCGACAAGCTTTTAGACGTTGACAGCGACACAAGAAAGAAAACTTTAGTTGACTACGCTTTACCTAAGAATATCGAAAAAATGCAGTCTGATATGGCTAAGTATCGTATAGTTTATGATAAGTGGTTCTTCGAAAGCGTTTTACACGAGTCAGGCGACGTTAAAAACGTAGTCGATATACTTACTCAAAAAGGTCTTACATACGAAAAAGAAGGTGCTATCTGGTACAAGAATAAAGAAGTATGCACCAAAAAGCTTCTTTCACAGGGTAAAACTCAGGAATACATCGACAACCTCGAGTTAAAAGACGATGTTTTAATCAGACAAAATGGTAACCCTACCTACTTCACCGCTGACATCGCATACCACAAGAATAAATTCGACAGAGGTTTTGAAACTCTGATTGACGTATGGGGTGCTGACCATCACGGTCACGTTATGCGTATGCAAAACGCTATGGATGCCATCGGATATAAAGGCGAAAACTTAGACGTGCTTCTCATGCAGCTTGTTAAACTCGTTAAAAACGGCGAGGCTGTTAAAATGAGTAAGCGTACAGGTAAAGCTATCGGACTTTCCGATCTTTTAGACGAAGTTCCTGTTGATAGCGTACGTTTCCTTTTCAACACACGTGAAGCTAACACTCAGATGGATTTCGACCTTGGTTTAGCTGTAACACAGGACAACCAAAACCCTGTGTACTATGTTCAGTACGCACACGCTAGAATCTGCTCCATCATCAGAGCTTTAGAAAAAGACGGTATTAAGCTTAGAGAGTGTACCGACGATGAGTTAAAACTTCTGACTCAGAGCGAAGAAATTGAGCTGATTCACCATCTGGCATCATTTGAATCCCAGATTATTTCTTCAGCTAACGACTACGACCCTACTAAAATCACTCGTTACGTCACAACACTCGCGACACTTTTCCACAAATTCTACAACGCATGCCGTGTTAAGGGTGAGGACGAATCTCTCACTCAGGCTCGACTTTCACTTTGTATGTGTGTGAAAACTGTTATCAAAAACGTACTTTCTATGTTTTCTATCACCTGCCCTGAGCAGATGTAATTAAAGACACAAAACAAAAGGACTGACCTATGTGGTCAGTCCTTTTTTATTGTATAACGAAAACCACGCGATAGTCGCGTGGTTGAAAAAAGGTTAACCGATGAACAAAAAACCTCCGAATATGCTAGAATTGGAACGACCTGCCAGTCGAACACAAGAAAGCAATCGGAGGAGTTTTATTATGAAAAAAGAAAAAATAGAAAGCACAAGTAGTTTAGCACACACAAAGTGGAATTGCAAGTATCATATAGTATTTGCACCAAAGTATAGAAGAAAGGTGTTCTATGCAGAAAAGCGATTAGAAATAAGAGAAATCTTAAGACAATTATGCAAATGGAAAGGAGTGGAAATAATAGAAGGAGAAGTCTGCCCGGACCACATACATATATTAGTGAGCATCCCGCCCAAAATGAGTGTTTCAGGATTTATGGGATACTTAAAAGGAAAGAGTGCACTTCTAATATTTCAAAAATGGGGTAATATGAAATTTGCATACAGAAATCGCGAATTTTGGTGTAAGGGATATTACGTAGATACCGTGGGCAAAAACACAAAAGCAATAAAAACATATATAGCCGAGCAACTTAAAAGAGATCAAGAAAGTGACCAATTAAGTATATTTGACCCACGGGACCCATTTATGGGTAGTAAGTAACTAATGCACGGCTGGCAGGCCAA
>JAFVVB010000160.1 GCA_017502425.1 Ruminococcus sp.
ATGCTTGAATTATTGCTTTACTTAGTACTTGTACTATCAACAACGATGGTAGGCTTTTCTTTTTCTCAGAAACTTTTCAGACGTAAAGAGATTTTGCAATTTTTCGTGTTGGAGCTTCGAGAATGTATGACTAAAATTAGGTATAGCTCAATGGAATTATCTGAAGTGTTTTCAGATAGATTTAGTAATTATAGCTTTAATTCGTCAGTATCTTTTAGCATTCAATGGAAAGAAATGCTCAGAGCATACTCTTCATTTCTATCAAAGGATGATATGAGAATACTTCAAGGTTTTGGTGATACTGTGGGAAAAAGCGACGCTTCAGGAGAACTAGCTAATATAAAAATGTATATTGAGTTGCTCGAAGAAAAAATTACTGACGCAAAGAATAATATTGACAAAAAATCTAAACTGTATAAGATGTTCGGCTTAACGTCCGGATTATTAATAACAATTTTGCTTATTTAGGAAGAGGTACATAATGGAAGTTGATATGATATTCAAAATAGCTGCTATTGGAATTATCGTAGCAATTCTGAATCAGCTTTTGATACGTAGCGGTAGAGAAGAACAAGCTCTTCTTACTACAATAGCAGGTTTGATAGTTGCACTAATGATGATAATAACGCAGATAAGTGACTTGTTTTCTACAATTAAAACCACATTTGGATTATAGAGGTGGATATGAATATTGTTTCGATATGCGCTTTGGCAATAGTGTCGTCTGTTTTATCGATTGCACTTAAACGTCATAATCAGGAGTTGTCTATATTAATATCTATTGGCGCTGCGATCATTATTTTGCTGTCAGTGATTGAGTATATACTTTCTAGTATTGATTCTGTAAGCTCAATACTTGCAAAAGCAAATATCAACTCTGCTTACGTAACGATACTGCTGAAAGTGATGGGTATATGCTTTTTAACAGAATTTACGTGTGACTATACTAAAGAGGCAGGACTCGTAGCTTTGTCGGGTAATATTGCGTTAGCTGGAAAAATTATAATACTGATTACGTCATTGCCGATGTTTTCAGAAGTTCTTAATATTGTTGTAAAACTCAGCGGAGGTGAGCTGAGTGATTAAAAAAATTGTGATATGTATAGTTGTGTTGTTAGCAATTATGGTTCTTTCTAATACTTCGTTTTCTGCTGAAGAAATTTCTGATTTAGAAAAAAGCGTTGATAATTTAAGAAATTCACTCTCTCAGGAAGTGCTCGATGATATGAACGATATAGGTGCAGACACTTTTGAACTGTCTAAGCTATCAGATGTTTCGTTTGAATCGATAGTTAATCTTATTATGAAAAAGTTTTCTGAGAATAGCTTTGCACCATTTTCTTCTTCTTGCATTGTAATAGCAGTACTGATATTGAATTCAGTTATAGAAAGCTACTGCGATTCACTTAAACATTCCTCATCTAAAGAAGTGCTTTCGCTTATATCAACTCTACTGATTACTACAACTTTAGTTATGCCTATTATTGACTTGATAGGTAATACAATTTCCACTATCACCGATGCATCGAATTTTATGCTTATTTATATACCGATAATGATATCCATACTTATGTTTTCAGGACATGCTGTCAGCGGTGCGTCTTATTATTCTATGATGCTTTTAGCATGTCAGGGACTAGCTCAGATTTCAACAAAGTTCATTTCACCGCTACTGAGCGTATATTTAGGCTTCAGTGTATCCTCAGCAATTTCTGATAAAGTTAACCTGAAAGGTTTTTGTCAGATGTTTTCTAAAGTAATCAAATGGCTTATTGCGTTTTCGATGACGGTGTTCACTGCACTTCTTACAATCAGAGGGATGATTACAACAGCGTACGATTCAGTTACAGCACGTGCGGTAAGATTTACTATGTCGTCTTTTATACCGATAGTAGGTGCAGCACTCGCAGAATCGTATAAAACGATTCAGGGTAGTATCAATCTTCTGCGTACAGGGGCCGGAGTGTTTGTGATACTTGCGATATTTGTTGTATTTTTGCCTACTATAATACGATGTGTGATATGGTCATTTTCGCTTAATATGTGTAAAAGCATAGGTGAAGTGATGGGGGTTGAGTCACCCGTTACTATACTTGCATCAGTTTCGTCCGTTGTTTCAACAATCCTTGCAATCACTATATCCATCGTTGCTGTATTTGTTATTTCTACCGCTTTATTAATAACGCTAGGAGGTGGGGCGCAGTGAGTGCTCTTTCTCAAGTTTCGGTTGTAGTATGTGTATGCAGTATAGCTTGTTCAATTGTTTCAATCATTATACCGATAGGTAGAATTAGAAAAATTATAAGTATGGTATTAGGTGTTTTTCTCTTGTGTAGTATGATTTTACCTTTATTAGGATTGTTTACTTCCTTTGATTCAAATATAAACATTGATGAGAAAAATTATATTGATGAATACCAAAGTGATTCTTCATATGATGATTTAGTTCTTGATAAAACAGCCGATAATCTAGTGCTTGCTGCTAATAATCTGTTGCTTTCAGAAAAAATAGAAGTTGATAACATCAGAGTTGGCATAAAAAAAGATGAAAATAATAGCATATATATTAGCTCTATCTACATATATATTAGCAAAGAGAACGAAAATAAAACTGAGGATATCAAGAGAATAATAGGAACTAATATGTCAAAGGAACCGGTGATAATTATAGATGAAAAATAAAAGTTTAAAAGATATATTTGATAATCCTAAAATCACAAAAATATCAGTGATAATCGGTGTAGTTGCTGTTGTGCTAATTTTTATATCATCATATATAGACTTTTCTGTTTTTTCTCAAAAGGTAGATACCGATGAATATTGCTTACAGCTTGAAGAGAATTTACATAATGTGGTAACTCATATTCAGGGTGTTGGAAATGCTAAAATATTCCTGACAATGGATAATAATGGCGAAAACGTCTACCTTGATAATTCCGACACAAAAACGAAAAGTATAACACCCGTAGTCAGGGGAGTGGTGGTTGTGTGTGATGGAGGAGACGACCCGATAGTCATTAGTCGAGTGATGTCAGCGATTACAAAATCGCTTAATATATCATCAAATAAAGTGTGTGTAACTAAATTAACTGAATAACTGGAGGAGAAAATGAAAATACAGAAAAGACATATCGTATTAACTGCTCTGATTTTGGCTTTATCGGCAGCAGTGTTCATAAATTGGAGATTCTCTGATTCTGATAGCTCACTAGTAAAAGATGTATCAAAAGAGCTAGGCGTTGCTACATATGTAAATGCTGATGTTGCAACAAAAGATGAAGTAGCTAATGTATCGAAAAATGTTACATCTACTGACGAGTATTTTGCGAAAGCATCTCTTGAGAGAGAAGAAGCTCAGGATAAGGCAATCGAAACTGCTCAACAAACTTTAAAACTTACTGAAAATTCAGAGGAAGAGAAAGCACTTGCATTAGAGCAACTTCAGAAACTCGAGGATAATTTCATCAATCAGTCGAATATCGAAAGTGTGCTCAAAGGAAAAGGTTTTTCTCAGTGTTTGTGCTTTATTACCGATGAATCATGTACAGTATCAGTACCAAAAAACGAGTTGAAAGATAATGCACCTTTAATTATTAAAGATGTTGTTTTATCTCACCATAAAATTGATTTTAATAACATCACCATTATTGAGGTATAAAAAAATCCCACGAATTTTTCGTGGGATTTTATCTTTACAGACAGTTGTAACTTGGTATTGTGTTGTAATTATCAATGTGATGAATTCTGTCGTAGCTTTCAGCATCTACTAATACTAGTACCGATTTTGGTCTGATTTCAAAATTATTCTCAAAAGAACGTACAGCGTTACCTGAAGTTGAGTCTCTGTCAGCTATAACGTACCATTTCTTCGGTAATTCGTATTTTGATTTTAGTTCAAACTCACATTTTTCGTTAGTATTATTGAAAACAATAGCTTTGAATTTATACTGATTTTCATTAGCTTCCAAGTTAGCCATAGTACCTGCGATAACTTTTCCATTGTAAGTCATATAGGTTCTGTGGACGGTTTCTTCAGAAGAATCAGTAAGCTTAGAGAAGTTTTTACGAAGTTTAATAAGACCTTTATAAAAATCAACCAGCTCTTTATACCTGATAGTTCTGCTCCAGTCAATAGAGTTTATACCATCTGGTGAGCGGTAGCTGTTATGATCACCGTACTTTGTTCTTGCGAATTCTTCACCTGCTAACATGAACGGAATACCGAGTGACATCATAACGAGCGTAGCGCTTAATTTATTCTGGTCGATGATTTCAGGATTCTTTGTGTTGAAATCGTTGCACCAGTTAGATTTCAGAAGTTTATCCCAAAGTGTGAGGTTATCATGAGCTGATGCATATGTTACACACTGAGAAGGAGCCTTAGCCCATCTGCCGAATGTATCACTCGATGCACCCAGCATACCCGCGAGCACTTTATAGGTGTCAAAGCTCGAGCCTTGAATAAAACCTTTACTATCATCGTCGGAACCGCCTTTGATACCGTTTCTCATATCATCGTTGAACATACCGATTCTGTTTGAAAGTTTTCTTGCGTTGCCTTTTGAACAGCAATCATCGCCTGAAATACCGTTGTCA
>JAFVVB010000161.1 GCA_017502425.1 Ruminococcus sp.
GACAGTTCGGTCCCTATCTGTCGTGGGCGCAGGATATTTGAGGAGCTCTGTCCTTAGTACGAGAGGACCGGGATGGATGTACCTCTGGTGCACCAGTTGTCACGCCAGTGGCACAGCTGGGCAGCTATGTACGGATTGGATAAACGCTGAAAGCATCTAAGCGTGAAGCCAACTCCAAGATTAGATATCCCATCGCTTTATGCGAGTAAGACCCCTTGTAGACTACGAGGTTGATAGGCTGCGTGTGTACGCATGGTGACATGTTTAGCTTGGCAGTACTAATAGGTCGAGGGCTTGACCACAATGGAATCTTTGGTCAGTTCCGCTCCTTTATCTCTACACTTTATTCAGTTTTCAGGGTGTAACCCGAAGCAGTACGCAAAAGCGTACTGTTTTTTTGTTTTTATAGGCTTTTTTACACGGTTTTTGTGTGTATTTTACAACGAATTCGAGCTGGTTTTGGTGGTATTTACTTTTAAAGTTCTTGTAATATAGTAGAATTGGATCAGAAGTTTACTATGCGTTAGCGTTTTATACAAGAGTGTCAGTAAATTTATATGGCTTTTGCGAATTGTTTGGGCTTATTTGTGGTGATATAATTAATGCATAAGGGATAGTGTCCCTATAATAAGGAGGAATAATTATGAAGAAGATAGTTTCGCTGCTTTTATGTGTTATGATTATTTGCAGTTGTTTTTCAATCTTCTCTGTATGTGGTAGTGCCGCAATATTAGATGATTCTAAAATCTATATCAAAGTCGGCGACAAACACTACGAGGTAAATCAGGGTGATGTTTTCACATACGAATACAAGCTTAAATATACAGAAGCTAAAATCGGCTCTATTGATGTTCGTATTAATTACCCTTCATCAGCACTTAAATTCGTACCCGATGTTGATGAGTACGGCGAAGATGATATGCTCACCATGTTCCCGATACTTGGTTACGCGGTAGTATATAATTTTGATAAGACTAACGAGATACTTTTTAACTACTCATCTTTGTCCGGTGTTCGTTTTATGAAGGATGATAGCACAGTTTTCCGCGGAAAATTCGAGGTTCTTACTAATGTGCCGGGTGTTTATGAAATTGATGGCTATTTACAGACTCTCGCTGATACCAGTATGAACAAAATCGTCTACGAGGCAGAAGTGCTGGGCGAGTTTACTGAGTCAAAAGCTATTCCTGAAATCACACCGATTGAAGACCAGTCTGAACCTTCCTTAGAAGAAAGCACAGTTGAATCTGATACTTCAACGCAGGAGAGCATTATTGTTCCAACAGGGCCTGATGGTACTGCTCCAACTGACCCTACACCTTCTACTGAGGGTATAACCGACCCTACTGAGGAAACTGAAGATTCAAGCAGTACTGAAGAATCTGTACCAGACGAGGAAACCCAGTGCTCAAGCGAGCCGGTAGAAACTGAACCGAGCGAGGACACCACCGAAGAAACAGAAGAATCCACCGAAGCTACTGAGGAATCAAGCGAAGAAACTGAAGAGTCCACTGAAACCACTGAGGAATCAAGCGAAGAGACTGAAGAGTCCACAGAAGCTACTGAAGAATCAAGTGAGCAGACCGAGTCTGACCCAGAAATATATATCAAAGCTAATGGTAAACTTCATAAGGTAAATACCGGTGATATTTTCACATATGAAGTAACTCTGAAATACACACAGGAGAAAATCAGCTCTCTTGATATGAGAATCCCGTATGATTCAACAGGTTTAAAATTCGTTCCTACTCTTGATGAATACGGCGATGTAGACTTGCTCACTATCTTTCCTGTAACAGGAAACGCTACTGTATATAACTTTGATAAAGACGGAGAATTGCTGTTTAACTACTCATCTATCGGCGGTGTAAGTTTCA
>JAFVVB010000162.1 GCA_017502425.1 Ruminococcus sp.
ATAACGGTAATTAGTAAAAAACAGCGAAAACTAGAATATAAACTCAAGGGCTATACTCAAGGGATTTTCGTCCGTATAGAGTTCATTTCTGATCCCCAAAATATAAAAGTTATTAATAGAACCATGACTCTCTCAGAGGCAAGCTTGTGGCACAAAATAATTAGAAAAGGAGGCCTAGCATTTGGATGTAAGAGCAGTTATCAATGCTACTAATGTTAATATCTGTCAGACTAAAGGTGTATATGATGCTGCGAAGAGAAATGTAAAGTTTCGTTTCGAAGTAGCTTCCTCAATAGATAAGTTTATGTGCGGTGATTGGGGTGATGTATGTATAGAGGATTCTGTGGCAAACGATGAAGCACTCATAAACTTCGAGCGTGTAATAGGTTCGTATTACACGAGCGAAGGAGAACTTTTGATAATTGCTGAGAGCGAGGATGGTGTAAAGTACACAACAATAACGGTGTTGTTTCCTAATGAATATTAAGAAAGAAGGTGTTATCAAATGACTAAAGCGGAGCTAATCAGAGCGCTGTCGTGTGTTAATGATGATAAGGAACTTTTGTGTACAATCAGTTTTCTTGAGAATGGCAGTGATTATATTGGCTATATCACCAGTGTTAATATCAGTTTTGCAGGTGAAGATGCAACTGCTAGACTTAATATTCGAGAAATCCAAACATCGACCGAGTTGGATATTGCTGCGTAAAGAGGTGTAACAAGGATGAAAGAACTACCGCTTTTAGGTGTTAAAGACGTTGAACTGAGAGTTCAATCTGTAAATAAAAATGATTATGGAGCTTACGCGCAGCTCCTGCTTTATAAAAATGCTAGGGTTGATATGCGCGTACTCGATGAAGTCTTCGGTGTAATGAATTGGAAAAGAGAGCACACCGAGATTAACGGCAACTTGTTTTGTACGGTTTCCGTTTGGGACGACGAAAAGGGACAATGGATTTCCAAACAGGACGTAGGCACAGAGAGCAATACTGAAGCTATAAAAGGTCAAGCCAGTGATGCGTTTAAAAGAAGTTGTACCTGTATTGGTATAGGTAGAGAACTATATTCAGCGCCAACCATCAGAATTAAGCTGGATGATAAAGAAGTATCTTTAGGTCAAAACGGAAAACCTAGAACGTATGCCAAATTCCATATCGGGGAGATGGAGTACGATAGAGATAAGGGATACTATACAAAATTCACTGTCCTAGATGAAAAAGGCGAGGTGAGGTTTGACATTAATAAAGGTAAGGAGTTACCCTCTGCCAATCAAGATAGTATGAAATCAAATATCACTAAGAGTATTCCGGAACAACAAGACTGTTTATGTAGTGAGTGTGGAACTGCAGTTTTGAATCCAAAGGTTATTCAGTTTTCACGTCAAAAATATGGGAGCACTTTATGCTATGCATGTCAGCGTAAAGCTGGGTGATTTTAGGAGGTAGAATGAAATCTGAAGACCATATGAGGCTTCAATTGATAAAAGAGACTAATTCTGAGGTAGCCTATATAATATCTAACTGCAAGTCAAAGGATGATGGTTACCTTCTACTGAAAATAGCTTTAGCCATCCTTGTGAGGCTTAGAAGATTTTTGCGGACTATCGGGAGTAAACAAGAGATGAAGCAGTTTCTGAGGCGTGAGTTAATATGCCTTAAAAAGTTGAGGTCTGATATCAGAAATAAAATTATCGAACTAATCGTCGATACAATGACAATACATTAAGTAAGGAGTGTAACAATGTACGTATTCGTAGAAAAACTAATTGAAGTAGCTTTAGAGATTTTAAAAGCTATTAATAGTACCAAAAAATAAAAGCTGAGCTATGTTAATACAATAGCTTAGATATATGAAAATATGAGTGTTAGATACTGCCTATTATTATGAAATACTTCATG
>JAFVVB010000163.1 GCA_017502425.1 Ruminococcus sp.
CTCGTTACCGCTTTTTTCGGTTTCTTTAGCAAGTGTTCCTAAAATATCGTCAGCCTCATAACCTTCACATGTGACGATTTTATATCCTAGAGCGCAAAGCAAATCCTTGAGTGGCTCAAGCTGCATATGAAGCTCTTCAGGCATTCCTTTACGATTAGCTTTATAAAGTGCGTAAGCTTTATGTCTGAAGGTTTTAGCCTTCAAATCAAACGCAATCGCTACTCTGTCAGGGTTAGTATCTGCTTTAATTCTTTCAAGCATAGTCAAAAAACCATAGATAGCATTAGTGAACATACCATCCTTAGTGCTAAGCGGTCTGATTCCATAAAACGCACGGTTTAATATCGAGTTACCATCTACTACTAAAAGTCTCATATTTTATACATCACTTCCACAGTAACGCCATCACGGCGATATAATCTCGGTACACGTTTTGATACCGAACACACGATTTCGTAATTAATAGTATCTCCCCATGATGCTACGTCACAGGCAGTAGGCTCTCCACCTCTACCGTTACCGAAAAGTACACACACGTTACCGATTTCAACGTCTTCTATATCAGTAACATCGAGCAGAGTCTGGTCCATGCATATTCTGCCTATAATTTTCGCTTTCTGACCTTTTATAAACATATATCCGTCTTTAGCAAAAGCTCTGATATATCCGTCAGCGTAACCCACGGGAACAGTAGCGATTTTCATATCACGCTCAGCCTCAAAAGTTCTTCCGTAACTCACGGTAGTGCCCTTTTTGATTTCTTTTACATAAGACACCATGGTTTTAAGCCTCATTATCGGTTCAAGTGCGAGTCGGTCACTCAGTTTTTCAGACGGAGCAAGACCGTACAGTATAATTCCTGCTCTGACCATATCGAGTTTAAACTCAGGATAATCAACGATAGCACCTGAATTAGAACAGTGTTTGATATCAAAGCTTACTCCCATATTCTCTAAGCTTGATACAGTATGCATAAATGCCTTGTACTGAGTGTTGGTAAAATCAGCACCTTCTTCGTGCTCATCAGCAACAGCAAAGTGTGTGAATATTCCCTCAGGTATTAGGTTAGGTAAATCACACGCTTCTTTTATTTCTATAATAGAATTATTATCTCTAGGGAATTTTTGACACATAAATCCGATACGGCTCATTCCTGTGTCGCATTTTATGTGAATTTTACACTCAACTGACGCTTTCTCACACTCACTAGATAGCATCAGCGCATAGTCCTTACCATACACAGCCTGAGCTATATCGTAATTTGCTAAATCCTCGCATCGGTTAGCAGGAGTATAGCCTAGAATGAGTATAGGCTCTTTAATATCAGCATCTCTAAGCTCAATAGCCTCATCAAGATTAGACACTGCAAAATAATCGCATCCTAGCTCGCTATAAAGTTTAGCAAGCTCTACTGCACCGTGACCATAACCGTCAGCTTTGATAACGCAGCATATTTTAGTATCTTCACCTATTTGATTTTTAATTGCGTGATAGTTGGAAATAGCGGCATCCATATTGATTTCTGCCCACAGTCTTCTTGTAAATATCACACACATCACCTCTGTTTCGTATAAAGCAGGCACACTCACCCACTCTACATAATCCATTATATTATAATATATATGTTTAATTATTACAATAGTTTTAGCAATTTAGTGCGGGGATATTGAATAAACTTGCCTATTGATTTTATTGATTTAGTGTGTTAAAATGGTAGAGTGTTTTTTGCAAAAATAAAAACTAAATAATTGGAGGGTATATAATGACTCAGAAACAAATCATTATTCTTGTTGCTTTTGCTGTCTATATGCTCA
>JAFVVB010000164.1 GCA_017502425.1 Ruminococcus sp.
CGGCGCTTTCGTGGAGATCGAAGGCGGAAATCGAGGTATGGTACATATCTCCGAAATATCACACTCATATGTTGAGGATATTTCCAAAATTTTATCAGTAGGACAGGCAGTAGAGTGTAAAATTATTTCTATCGCAGATGATGGTAAGCTTGCTTTATCTATTAAGCAGACTCAGAACCCTACCGATAAACCTCAGAAAAAGAAAGAGTTTACTAAAAGACCACCTAGAAAATACACCCCGGCTCCTAAAGTAACTACTCCACCTGATTTTGAGTGGAGCAGTTCGAACAGCGGTGGTTCTTTTGAAGATATGATGTCTAAATTCAAGAAAACCAGCGAAGACAAAATGTCTGATCTTAAACGAGGCGAAAGCCGCGGTTACAGCCGTAGAGGCAATGGCAGCGGTCGAAAATAAATTTAATACGAATGCAAAGGAGGCATTACTATGAAGATTACCTATACCGCTAGAAAGGTTAATCTGAGAGATAATTTCAAGGAGCGTGTCGAGAAAAAGCTCAAGAAATTCGAGAAGATTTTCTCTGAGGATGCTACTGTAAATGTTGTTGTTACTGTCAACAAGAACAACCAGACCGTCGAGATTACTATCAAAGACAATTCGATGGTTTACAGAGTTGAGAAAACCCAGCTTGAAATGAATGATGCCGTAGATAAATGCGTAGATGTTCTCGGTAGACAGCTGAGAAAGAATAAGGCTAAGCTTGAGAAAAAACTCAAGTCAGGTTCTATCGATGATTTGTTTGAAGTTCCTGCTGAAGAGATCGCTGAAGAAGAGTTTGAAGTGGTTCGTACTAAGCAGGTGCCGATTAAACCAATTACAGTTGATGAAGCTATACTTCAAATGAATTTAGTTGGTCATAAGTTCTATATGTTCACTAATGTTGACACTAATCAGGTGAATGTTGTGTACTGTCGCGATGATGGTGCGTATGGATTGCTTGAGCCTACTTTTGATGATTAATTCTATATTAGAATAATAAAAGGCGGAAGATTTCTTCCGCCTTTATTTATGAGGAGAATATGATGACTTTTTGTGCTACGTGTCTTTTAGGACTCGAGGGATTGGTTGCTAATGAATTAAGACGCCATGATATAGAAAACGTTCGAGCAGAAAATGGTCGTGTGCTGTTTGATGGTGATTTTTCTGCGTGTGCCAGAGCCAATATTTGTTCACGATATGCTGAGCGTATTCATATATTGGTTACTGAGTTTAATGCTAAAAGTTTTGAGGATTTGTTTTTGGGTGTCAATAAAATAGATTGGTCACGATATATTGATGTTGATGAGGCTTTTCCTGTTAAGGGTAGCTCTATTAACTCTAAACTCAATTCTATTCCTGCGTGCCAGAAGATTATTAAAAAGGCTATCGTAGAGAATCTAAAGAAAAAATATAGTACTGATTGGTTTGAAGAAACAGGAGCTGTGCATCAGATACAGTTTCTTATTATCAAAGATAAAGTTAGCATTATGATTGACACTTCTGGTGCTGGACTTCATAAGCGCGGATACAGAGAAAATGCTAACGCTGCTCCTATCAGAGAAACACTTGCGGCTGCGATGGTCGATTTAGCCCATGTTCGTAAAAATCATATAGTGTGCGACCCTATGTGTGGCAGTGGTACGGTTGTTATTGAGGCAGCTATGAAAGCTCTTAACATTATGCCGGGTGTCAACAGAGAATTTGCTATGGAAAAATGGCGCCAAAGTGATTCTGAAATCTGGGCACAGGAACGTGCACGTGCTAAATCACTTGAGAATACTGATTGCACTTTTAAAGCTTATGGTTACGATATAGATGTTGATGCGTTGACTATTGCTAAAGAAAACGCCGAGAAAGCGGGAGTTTCAGACCGCATTACGTTTGAAATCAGAGATGTTAATGATTTTAATATGGACGAAGAGTATTTGTGTGTTGTTACTAATCCACCATATGGTGAGAGATTACTCGACGTAAAGGAAGCTGAACGACTATATAAGATTATGGGTAAGCGTTTTGTAAAACGTGAGCATTACAGCTATACCATAATCAGTCCGGATGATGATTTTGAGAAGTGTTTCGGTAGAGTAGCTGATAAACGCAGAAAGCTCTACAACGGTATGCTTAAATGTAATGTATATATGTACTATAAATAATCTGCTAGTGCTATTATATTTACACATTGCAAACATTTACATATTATAGTATAATACAACTTATGTTGTTTTAGATAAGGAAGAT
The DNA here is from genome assembly GCA_017502425.1 of Ruminococcus sp. Lineage (GTDB taxonomy): Bacteria > Bacillota > Clostridia > Oscillospirales > Acutalibacteraceae > Ruminococcoides. Next base: position 2,237 of record JAFVVB010000164.1, read on the forward strand.
TTTATGGTTTGTAATAACATTTTAGAAGCTATGGGTAATACACCTATTATCAGGCTTCAGCATATGACGGGAGAAAATGACGCTGATATCCTTGTTAAGTTCGAGGGACTTAATGTCGGTGGATCTATCAAAACCCGTACAGCTTATAATATGATAAAAGATGCCAAAGACAGAGGTCTTATTAATGAGAACACAATTATCGTTGAGCCTACTTCAGGTAATCAGGGTATAGGACTTGCGCTTGTTGGTGCTGTTTTAGGTTTACAGGTCAAAATTATTATGCCTGACTCTGTCAGCGAAGAACGTCGCATGCTCGTAGAACACTACGGTGCGGAAGTTATTTTAGTCCACGATGCAGGAAATATAGGCGATTGTATTGAAGAGTGTCTTAATATAGCTCTTACTATGAAAGCTGAAAACCCTAACGTATTTGTGCCACAGCAGTTTGAAAACCCTGCGAACCCTGAAATTCAGCGAAAAGGTACAGGTAAAGAGATTTTAGAGCAGGTTGATGCTCCTATTCACGGATTTTGCTCAGGAATTGGTACAGGTGGTACTATCACAGGTATCGGTGAAACTCTCAAAAAGGCTAATCCTGATATGATGATATGGGCGGTTGAGCCTGAGAATGCTGCTATTCTGTCTGGCGGTTCTATTGGTACTCATGTTCAGATGGGTATTGGCGATGGACTTATTCCGGATATATTGAACACCGAGATTTATGATGACCTTTGCATTATCAAAGATGAGGAAGCTCTTCAGGCTTCTAAGGATTTAGCCTCCAAGGAAGGTATAATGTGCGGTATCAGTAGCGGTACTAACGTGGCTGCCGCAATGCGTATGGCTAAACTTTTAGGTAAAGGCAAAACTGTCGTTACTGTTTTACCTGATACTGCTGAAAGATATTTCTCAACACCACTTTTTGAATAAATAAATCAGTATTTTTATATACAGACAACGGCTACTAGATAGTAGCCGTTGTCTTCTTTTATACTATTCAGTTATCGTTTGTTAAGTTGCCTAGTACTAAACACGATATTGTTGTGATTATCAAAGAAAGAGATAGTAGTAATAGTCCGACTAATACTGCCCCCAAAGCGCTTGTAGCAGGGAATGTGATGCCCAGTAATATAACTGAAATAAGAATTGCTCCCATTATTCCGGCGATGAATGCTGAAATTATTGATTTTGAGCATCTTGGTGTATCATATCGCCTGAGCGATGAAATGATATATGCAGTTAAAAGATATACAACTGCTATTCCGAAAACTACCCACAAAAATGCAGGGGTTACTGTAATTATTCCAGTAATTGTCAGTACTGCGCTTACTATTCCTATTACAACACTAGAGGCAATAGCGATTATTAAACATTCGTTTCTGTTATTACAGTTTTGTCTATCCATTTGTTTTTCACCTCCGATATATATTATGTTGAAGGTGAAAATCTGTTGACTGATTTTGTGTACAAGTAGTTAGGTTTAAATGTTAAATTTACTTAACATTAGTTTGGTTTGCTTTACCTGAATTTAACAAAAGACTTACGCTTTTCTGCTTTATGAAAGGAAATAATAACAGTATAATTTAAGCGTTGTTTTATGACATCTTTTGATAACTTTCAGGATTATTGTATTGTTTGCGGTTAGCTTGATATAAGTGATTCTGAGAATATAAGTATAAAATAAAGGAGAAGTAGAATATGTTGACTTCTGAACAGATTATGCAACTGATAGAAAGTCTTATCTGGTTGCTCGCTGGTGTAGGCGTGTTTATCGTAGGTATGAATTTTATGGGTGATGCTCTTGAAAGAAGTGCTAGCTCAGGTATGAAAAGATTACTTGAGAAGATTAGTAACAATCGCTTTTCAGGTGTAGGTATCGGTGCAGGTGTAACAGCGATTATCCAGAGCTCATCTGCTACTTCGGTTATGGTTATCGGTCTTGTAAATGCAGGTGTTATGACACTAATGCAAGCAACACCTATAATCATGGGTGCTAATATCGGTACTACTATAACAGGTGTACTGGTTGCTCTTAAAAACGATTATTTTAACATGCTGATGTATGCACTTGCTTTTGCGGGCGTAATGATGGGATTTGCAAAAAAGGAGAAGGTGAAAATCGCAGGTTGTCTATGCAGTGGTCTTGGCCTTATTTTCGTAGGACTTAATATCATGAGCAGCGAGGCGGCGTTTGGTAATCCGCTCGTTGAAGATATGTTCACTGAGATTTTTAAAAGGATTAATTTTCCACTTCTTTTTATCTTTGTTGGTGCTGTTTTTACAGCTCTTATTCAGAGTTCTTCCGCAGCAACCGGTGTTGTTATCACGATGGTTGGCACAGGTGTTCTTCCTTTAGAACTTGCGTTGTTTATTATTCTTGGTGCTAATATCGGTACATGTGTTACAGCGCTTCTTGCGTCTGTTGGTGCTAACGCTAACTCAAAGAGGGTCGCACTCATTCACTTTACTTTCAATCTTATCGGTACTGCATTTTTCACTGCTATTATATGGCTGTTTACTGATCCGGTGGTTAATTTCCTTGTGTCAGTTTTTCCAGGAGAAGACCCGATGTCTTTGCAGATGCGAGTATCGTTATTCCATGTTATATTCAATGTGACAACAACAGCTATTTTACTTCCATTTGTTAAGCAGCTTGTCAATTATTCTTGTGCTGTTATTAAAGATAAAGAAGATGAAGACTTTGATTCTATTTTTATCGACGAACGCTTACTTTCAACTCCATCAATTGCTTTAGAAAGTTGCAGAAATCTTGCACTTGAAATGGCTAAGTGTACTTCTCAGTCACTTGTAGATGGTATAATGGCACTCGAAAACTATGATAGTGACCTAGCGATGAAAGTACGAGAAGCTGAGAGTAAAACCGACCACTACGAAGATGTGTTAGGTTCTTTCCTTGTAAAACTCAGTAGTTCTAGTATCAGTGCTGAAGATAGCTCTGAGGCTGCAATGCTGTTAAAAGTAATAGGTGACTTTGAACGTATTTCTGATCACGCATGTAATGTTATGGAGTCGGGTGAAGAACTCAACAGCAAAGGACTTTCTTTTACTGATGAAGCACTCAAAGAGCTTGAGAATCTCACTTCTGCCGTAACTGAAATTATGGCGCTTTCATTTAAATCTTTCGAAGAAAATAATATGAATCTAGCTGTTAAAGTTGAGTGTCTTGAAGAGGTTATAGATAACCTTAAAGAGAAAATGCGTTCTAATCATACAGCACGACTTCAGAAAGGTGTATGCAATCTCGAAATTGGTTTTGTATGGTCAGATTTACTCACTAACCTTGAGCGTATTTCCGATCATTGCTCAAATATCGCAGGAAGCGTAGTTGACTACAATCATCATGACCTTAATACTCATGAATCACTTCGTGCTATTAGAAGAAGTGGAGAGGCTTTCGATAATCTTTATAATGAGTATAACCAAAAATATCAGATGGCGTAAGCAATAAAGAAAAAGGGCTCTACCAAAAAAGTAGAGCTCTTTTTATCTTTTGATGAGTTTAGTCTTTAGTTCGTTTTGATATACACCATCGATATTTGTGGATAGCGAGAATACTTTTCCTGCATTTAAATCTATA
>JAFVVB010000165.1 GCA_017502425.1 Ruminococcus sp.
TAGTACGTTAATAGGCAATAGATTGCTATTTTTGGATTCCGAAGAAATGCCTTTTTCATGCGGATACGCAGTATATGACGTGAAACAGGGTTGTTTTGTTGGATTAGGCGATAGTATACTTGATGACTACGAAGATTTAGAAGATGTGGTTAATAATGAGGTGCGTATCGGAAAGCTTTTCGGTGATACTGATTTAGATGGGCAACTTACTATACTGGATGCTACTACTCTCCAGATAGGTTTAGTAGAAGGTAAATATGATTCTAGTTATAGTTTAAAAAACGAACTAGCCGACTTTGACTGTGACTACAAGGTAACCGTAATGGACGCTACCGCTATCCAGATGAAGTTAGCAGGAATTGAAGCATAATAACAGTACGCATAAATTATCCCCACCTGAGTATTTCGGGTGGGGATTTTCTATGTAATAAAGACGCAAAAAAGGGACGAAAAACCGTCCCTTTTCTTATTTATGATATTAGTCAAAGGCAGCGATAGCAGCTTTGATGAGTGCGATTTTCTCGCGTTCTCTTTCTGCCTGACCTTTGATTTTCTCGATAACAGCTTCTGGTGCTTTTGACATGAAGCCTGCGTTATTGAGTTTACCCTCGTCCTGTTTGAGCATTTTCTCAACCTGAGCGAGTTCCTTATTAAGACGCTTTATCTCCTCTTCCTTATCAACTAAATCGCTCATAGGAATGTAGATTTTAGCATCGTTGGTTACCACTGTCACAGCTTTCTCGAGTGTGAACTCGTCACCGATTTCAACTTCAACAGCAGATGCGAGTTTCTTAATGAACTGAACACCGTGTTTGAAAGTATCCTTCTTATCGGTAGCGATGAAGTAGTTAGCCTTCTTTGATGGCGGAACATTCATCTCATTACGACGAGTACGTACCGCAGTAATAGCCTCCATGATAACTTCCATCTTCTTAGCATCTTCAGCAAAGTGTAAAGCATCATTATACTCAGGATACTTAGAAAGCATGATGGTATCGCCCTCGTGAGGGAGAGTCTGCCATATTTCCTCAGTAATGAACGGCATAAACGGATGTAAAAGCTTTAAAATCTTATCGAGTACAAAGAGCAGTACTTGACGAGCATTCTGAGCAGATACTGCATCGTCACCGTTAAGACGGGATTTAGCTAGCTCAATGTACCAGTCACAGTAGCAGTCCCAGATAAAGTCGTAGAGCTTGCTGACTGCGATACCGAGCTCGAATTTATCGAGGTTATCGGTAACTTCTTTACATAAAGTGTTCAAAGTAGATAAAATCCACTTGTCCTCGAGCTCTAAAGTATCCGGTAACTCGCACTTAACATCGTAATCGTCGATATTCATGTGTACAAAACGAGAAGCGTTGTACAGCTTATTAGCAAAGTTACGGCATGATTCAACACGCTCTTCAGAGAATCTCATATCGTTACCAGGTGAGTTACCGGTAGCGAGGAAGAATCGAAGCGCATCAGCACCGTATTTATCGATAACTTCGATAGGGTCAACACCGTTGTTAAGTGATTTACTCATTTTTCTGCCCTGTGAGTCGCGGATAATACCGTGAATGAAAACAGTATTGAATGGTACTTCACCCATATGGTGCATACCTGAGAAAATCATACGTGCTACCCAGAAGAAGATGATATCGTAGCCTGTAACTAAAGTGTTAGTAGGATAGAAGTATTTCAGGTCTTCGGTATCGTTAGGCCAGCCTAAGGTTGAGAAAGGCCACAGCGCTGAGCTAAACCATGTATCTAAAGTATCCTCGTCCTGACGAAGGTGAGTACATCCACACTTAGGACATACAGTAACATCTTCTTTACTTACTACTGTTTCGCCACACTGGTCACAGTAGTAAGCAGGGATACGATGACCCCACCACAGCTGACGTGAGATACACCAGTCTTTGATGTTCTCCATCCAGTGGTAGTAGATTTTATCGAAACGCTCAGGCACGAACTTAACTCTACCGTCACGTACACACTTTATAGCAGGCTCAGCGAGTGGTTTCATCTTTACGAACCACTGCTTGGAAACTCTAGGCTCAACAGTAGTGTGACAACGGTAACATGTACCTACGTTATGTGAATAGTCTTCTATTTTAACTAAGAAACCGCCTTCTTCTAAATCCTTAACGATAGCTTTTCTGGCTTCGTAGCGGTCCATACCTGCGTATTTAGGGTAATCTTCGGTGATTTTAGCGTCATCTGTCATACAGTTTAAGACAGGAAGATTATGACGTAAACCTACTTCAAAGTCGTTAGGGTCGTGTGCAGGAGTGATTTTAACAACACCTGTACCGAAATCCATCTCAACGTAGTCATCAGCAACGATAGGAATCTCACGTCCAACAAGTGGTAAAGTGAGGGTTTTACCGACTAAGTCCTTGTATCTTTCGTCGTTAGGGTTAACAGCAACCGCAGTATCACCGAGTAAAGTCTCAGGACGTGTAGTAGCAAGCTCAAGGTATCCGCTACCGTCAGTAAGAGGATAGCGAAGATGCCAGAAATGACCAGCCTGCTCTTCAAATTCTACCTCAGCATCAGAGATAGAAGTCTTACAGTGAGGACACCAGTTGATGATACGCTCACCCTGATAAATAAGTCCCTGCTCATAAAGACGAACGAAAACTTCTTTTACAGCCTGTGAACAGCCCTCGTCCATAGTAAAACGCTCACGTTCCCAGTCACATGAAGTACCGAGTTTTCTGAACTGTTTAGTAATACGTGAGCCGTACTCTTCTTTCCAATCCCATACACGCTCTAAGAATTTCTCTCTACCTAAAGATTCTTTAGAAAGACCTTCCTTCTTGATAGCTTCAACAACCTTAGCTTCAGTAGCGATAGAAGCGTGGTCAGTACCCGGAAGCCACAGCGCACAGTAACCCTGCATGCGACGGAAACGAATGAGGATATCCTGTAAAGTGTTATCGAGTGCGTGGCCGATGTGAAGCTGGCCTGTGATGTTTGGTGGTGGCATAACGATGGTGTAAGGCTTTTTGTCCTTATCTATTTCAGCGTGGAAATAGTTATTTTCCATCCAAAAGTCATAGATTCTGTCTTCGACCTGTTTCGGGTCGTAAGATTTAGCTAGTTCTTTAGCCATTGAAAATTCCTCCCTATTATAGGTTACATACATTGTTATTATCGCATTTTTACTCACATTTGTCAACGTCAGTAAAGGCTAAAAACAGTAAATAAAAGAAAAAAACAGCGCACCGAGAAGGTACGCTGTAAATTATTATATATTCGGGACGTCGAGGTCGCCGTTCCCTACGAAATGATGGGTGCTTCGCACGCGGGACGTCAAGGTTGCCGTCCCCTACGAATGAAGCACAAAGGCTCCAAGCCTCGGCGAAAATTCGGGGTCCCCGAAATCTGAGATTTTGGGGAGAGGACGAACCTCGACACGAGTAGGCAAATAACACTTTATTTGCAACGAGTACAGAGAGTGAGGACGA
>JAFVVB010000023.1 GCA_017502425.1 Ruminococcus sp.
GAAAATAGAGTTTTAGCTACACAAGTAGCATGTTCAGATACTGGATTTGGTACACCCTGTATAACAGCTACGTTACCATAGTCGTCAATAACACCACCATTATCAGTAGTAATTGTAGTTGGTGTAGTTTGATCACGAGTAATACGAGATACTATATTTAAGTCAAGAACTTTGTTCTCCTTTCTCAATTTCTCTATATATACACTTAGTTCTTCTTCACCATCATTTTCAAAAATCATCCTAGAATTTTCAATAATGCCTACTTTTACATTATCGCCCGTTAATCCTAGATTATCTATACTATTGATTTTATCAAGATTAACCGTTGTGCTTGCCGATTGAACAGTCTGTTCAACCATTTCAGGTTCAACATAAAGACTAATCTCATCAATATTCAAATTTTGGGAGGCTGACTCAATTTCATCCTTAGTCATTTCTGCAATAATCAAAGGAGCAAACTGACTGCTGAATTCAGTATCATCATCGGCGATGGAAAGAGCAGTTCTGATATTTTGGCTCTTTTGATTGTATTTCGCGTTAGAAATCTCTCTATGCTTTTCTGCATATATCTCAGTACGCTCTCGCTCTTTATCTCTGATAGCTTCGGTTCTCCTCAGATACGCATCCATCTGAGAATCAGCATCTAAATCAGAAGATTCAAGCGATGATAACAACTCAGCTGAAGGCAACTCATCAATCACTTCACAGTCCTCACGAGTCAGACCCGTCGCCTGAGTAGTCAGTGCGTCTACTTCGTTCTGGTCAATATCCTTGTACCACAGATAGACTGTGATTTTCTCGTCGTCAGAGCACTCATCCATCCGCGCCATCAAATCATCGGTGATGATAGCTTGCGACGTTGACACAACGCTGGTCGCAAACGACGGCAGTATCGATATAGAAATGATAACGAGCACCATAAAAACCGATAAATTAATTTTGAACTTCTTCATAACAGTACCTCCTATTGTAAAAATATTTTTCCGCATATGGTGAAATGGCTAGTAGTTATATTTAATATCTACCGTTGATTTCACCCACGGTTTATACTATTATACTACTTTAGGAGGTAATGTTTGTCAATTGACGAAACTACTATTATTTATCATTTCCCTTTGGTGAGAATGACTAATAACAGCGTGAATTCGGGCGTTTATCCCACCAATATCCACGAAGGATCTACCCATACCTGTTTGGTGTTATTCCATCTACGTTTATAGGTTTTTCCATTTATTGTCTTATACTTCCATACGATGTTATCCGCCATAGTATCGTTTTCGCCCCCTGCGGCGGCGAGCACTACCACGTTGTTATCATCCACAGTAGTATCAACTTCCTCGGCTGATGCACCTACTACCGACGTGAGTATCATCACCATAGCACACACTAAACCTAAACGTCTTCTCATTTTCTTTTTCATAATTTTTCCTCCTTATTGTTTTTCATCATATATTGGATAATCACTATAATATCCGGCGTCCACTTCTTCTTTAGGAACCGGAATTTCTAACCCATTGAAATAGAAAATATAACTACCGTCGTCTTGCTCTACTAAGTAAGAATTAGTTTCATCCGCTACCATAGATGCGCCGGCATATTCATCTGGTTGAGTTTCAGGTGTACTTGGATATCTAGGTTGCCAAATAAACATATACGACAGCGCACAAATGATAACCAGTAGCACCGAGAGCAGTATTATCGGAATTTTACTTGATTTATCGCTGACTTTCAGCAGATTTTTCATTCTGATGATGTGTTCTTTAGTCCCTTTTTCCATCGCAAAGCCCGACGAAACCAGAGTAGCACGCATAGATTTTCTTAGTGCTTTTTTAGCGCTGTTGTTAACACATTCAGCGTACTCGAGCTTTTCTACCTCGCTCATATTAGCACACGCTACGTTGTCACACCTTAGCTCAAGCGTGAAATCCATGTCGGCTTTGAGCAGATATACAAACGGATTGAACCAGAACACACAGCAGTATATTTGTACCAGTAATTTAAGCAAAAGGTCGTTGTTTTTCAGGTGGGTACATTCGTGCAGAAAAATAGTGCTCAGCTCTTTTTCGCTGTATTCTTCGTTAGGAATCATCACCGTGTTTCTGAAAAGACCGGTGACCATCGGCGAAATTACGACGTCTGACTTGATGAGTCGGATGTTCTTAGGTTTACCGAAAACTTTTTTTGCTACCTTTTCTAGTAGCTCGGTCTCCTCTTTAGTCGAATAGTCGTCGAGCAATGATAGCTTTTTACTATATGAGTGCTGTCTTACTATGAAAATCGTGATGAGCACCACCGTTACTATAAGCGAGAATATCCCCAATATATACAGCAGTAAGATAGGTAAATTCTCAGTAAGCGGTGTGCGGTTTTCGAGTACACTCATCACGGGAGCTAGTATGTATTCATCTTCTATAAGTGTCTGAATTTTCGGAAATTCAACCGAAACGAACATTCTCAAAAGAGAGAAAACATACAGCAGTACTATCGCCGATACCGAGTACGCACTGCGAAAATAACGTGTTTTCTTCAGAAAATAAATGGCGATTATCATCACCGAACTGGCAATAATCGCCATCAGTAGCGAGTAAAAAGTAAACAGCATGTGATTATTCCCCTTTTAGCTCTTCTTTGCGCTCGCTGATGATACTGCTGAAATCATCGAGTATTTTCATATCGGCTTTAGTTTGAACGAATTTCGCAAACAGCGGTGGCATCTCGTCAACGTTCCAGAAACTATCCTCGACGAGCAGTTTGTATATGTACTCCTCTCTGGTGATGTTCGTAGTGAACTTACGCGCGTAGCTTCTGCCGATGAGCTCAACCCCGTCTACTTTGATCATATCTTTTTTCAGTAATGAGCGAATCAGGATATTGATGTAGCTGTCCTTGAACGTTTTGTTCTCGCAGAGCCTGAGAATATCGACGGTAGTGAGAGACTCCTCACTCCTCCATAAAAGTGCCATAATCTGCTTTTCGCTTTTTGTTAACATGATATTTCCCCCTTGTTGTTATTATTTAATATAATTTATTACTACTTCCGTATCTTTATTATACATTTTTGCCACAACACTGTCAATCATTAAATTTTTCGTTGATACTAATTATCTACCGTTTCACCCATCATTCGTATACCCCATTATCCGTAGGCGACGGCAACCGCGTCGTCACAAAACCTGTCGATTTCGATTATGCTATCCGCAAAATCTACATCTTTTTATTTGCTCCTCCTATCCCCAAAATCTCAGATTTTGGGGTCCCCGAATTATTCCCGCGTGCGTAAGCACCCATTATCCGTAGGGGACGGCGTTACAGGCGTCCCGCATAATTTAATATCAACCTTTCTGCCCCGTTCGTAGGGGACGACGACCCCGACGTCCCGTTGTGCGTAGCACCCATTATCCGTAGGGGACGGCAACCGCGTCGTCACAAAACCTGTCGATTTCGATTATGCTATCCGCAAAATCTACATCTTTCGGCTTGCTCCTCCTATCCCCAAAATCTCAGATTTTGGGGTCCCCGAATTATTCCCGTTGTGCGTAAGCACCCATAAACAAAAATCCCCACCCGAAAATTTTTTCAGGTGGGGATAATTTATACGTATATTAATTATGCTACGAAGCCTGCTAAATACATCTGGAGTGTGGTCGCATCAAGGACGTTGATATCGCCGTCGCCGTTGACGTCTGCGACTGCTTTCTGCTCGTCGCTGAGGTCTACTATCATAGCCGAATATCGCTGAATCTCAGTTGCGTCCATGATATTAACTGCACCGTCGAGGTTAACGTCGCCAGAAAGTGCTTTAGTCACATTGATATCAAGCGCATTTTTCAGCTGGTCTTTGATATATGTATGACCTGCCTCGCTAGGATAAAGTCCGAATTTAGCCATTATTGCTCCTGTGAATTCTACGATAGACATAGTGTCACCGAGCTTCACATTCTCAACATCGTACGCTTCTACGAAAATAACCTTTTCTGTGAGTGCGCTGTATATAGTAGCGTGTAGTGTAGCCGCCTCTACAACTTTATCGAGTGCATCACCGATAGGAAGTATTTTGCCATCAAAGTCAACGCTTCTGCCTTTGAGCGGATTGTACATACTGACTACTAAAACAGTAGCGTCAGGGTTAATCTTGCGAATAGCGTTTACGTACTCAGGAAGTGTCACAGCATACGCCATAGCGTTGTACATATAATTCTCGAGTGTCGCCATCACAAAATCTGTGGTGTCTACTTCAATCGATAACACTCCGCCTAAGTTATAAGTGAATTTACCACCCATTCCCGAGTTTACGAGTTCTTCACGGATACCGCTTAGTACTCCCTCAACATAAGGCACACCGCCCTGTGTCACAAGACCTGCCCAATCATAGCTTATAGGATTACCGAGCACGCTTGACATTCCTGCTTCTAACGCTTCTTCGAGTAATGTGACATTACCGTAGCCTACTGAAATGAGGTCTGCTTTTGCGATGTCAGCCTGATTTTCTGCTATTACCGCACCTGCATCCTGAATCAGCAGTCCGTTTTGGGACAAGTTCTTATAGTCAAGTCTGAATTCTTTAGCAAACATATCTACGTAGTCATCAAAGTCTGTTGATGTTGCAGTACCGTCACCAAACGCTACGTAGTATGAATCATCAGTTACTTCGTAGTAGTTAGAATCCTGAGGACCGTATTTTTCGCACGCATAAACGATTTTATCGATAGCGGCTCTGATTTTCTCGGTTGCCGCGTCTGTTGCGGTGTAAGAATTCTCGTATGAATCCACTATCGCAGCGGTTAACGAATCGTGACCTTTAGCACTTGGGTGACATCCGATACCGTTACCAATGAGCATACGCGCAAAAAGGTTGAGTAAACCCTCAATAGTTTTATCCTCGATTAATACTGTGCTCATAGCATCAGGCAGAGCAAGGATAGGGTACACCTGAGTTTTAAGCTCATCAGGTAGATACATAGCAACCATAGCGGCTTTAGCTAACTGCTCAGCATCCATATTAGCGCCCATATACGCTTCTACCTTTTCCTGTAAACCGCTAAAAACATCGCCGATGCCGCTTGCTAATTTAATGATAGCGTTAGCGTCCATCATTTCAAGGTCAGACGCGTCTATGATAGCTTTCTCGAAAGCGAGATAAACCGCTATTGATTTAAGCTTTGAAGTGTGACCGATTACATAGTCCGCGTACTCTTTATTAGTGCCGTTTAAAGCGGCTTCGTATTCTAAAACATCTTCGAATGAAATGTTAACATAGTCGCTTGACATCTGTAAAAGCATCGGCCATATCATATTCATAACCTCAGTATAAACACGCTCACGCAATACTGAATCAGGGTTATTAATCTGGTCAGCAAATGTATTTACAATAATATCAACGTCAGGAGACTGTGCGTAGTAAAATTTAGCGTCAGGGTATTTACCCATTGTAGTAAGGAGTGCAGGCTGGGTAGCAAGGTAGGTGTTGACTGCTTCTACCGCTTCGCCTACGATGTCGCCAATCTCGATAATCTGACCTTCATATGACATCTGCATACCTGTGAATGTGTTCATTAAACCTACTATCATAATCTCAACATCAGGATTGAGCTCAACGATGCGGTCGATACATCCTGCGTAGTTCATCAGGTAGCTCACCACAGCGTATGAGATAGCGTTCTCAAGTGGTGCTACGAGTGCTTTAGCATCTTCAGGTACACTAGCATTGATTTTCTCTGAAATGGTAGCGCGAATCTGACGTAAAAACGCTTTAGTCGGCTCGTCGCATTCTCTGATAGCGTCTTCGAAATCAATCCACGCATCAGCCTCAGGGTTACCGCCTAAAACACCGAAAGCGTTAGTAATACGACCGAGTAAGAAAACACCGAAATTAGCATTACCTACACCCAAAGAGATGACGTCAGCTTCACTTACTGCGCTCTGGTAAACCTTAGCTGCGTTTTCTACACCGCCACAGTCGTTTTTAAAACGTCCGTTAATGAATTCTTTCTCAGTATATGCGTCTCCTGTGTATGCACCCTCTTTGCCGTACTCGAGTATGTAGTGCAAATCTTCAGCACGCATAGCACTCATAGCAAGCTGATGAGTAAGCTCCCAAGAAAAATGCTGTGCTACTTTATAAGGATAAGCATCAGGTGATACCTCAAGGTATCCGTTTACGTTGCCGTAGCCGGTAAGACCGTAGCCGTTAGCCATCGAGTCGCCAAGCGACACGTACTTCTTTGATGTTTCCTGAGTCTGCTGAGCAAAAGCCACAGGGCACAAAGATACTAAAAGACAAAGTGTAACTATAAGGGCAACGCTTTGCTTTAAAATTTTAGAAAATTTTGCTTTCATAATATACCTCCTAATAAGCTTATTTTCTTAAATTCCTGAAACTGCAAACGCAGTCATATACTAAGTCATATACTATTATTTATTCGCTTTCCACGATGTGTAGTCAAAGTCAGCGTAAATCTTTTCGAGTGCTTTGACGTCGTTTTTACCCATACCGGTCAGCGGAATTTCATCTACTGAAAGTACTGCGACCGGCTTGCCTCGTTCTTCGATATGCTCATCGCAGTATTCAAAAATCTCGACACACGCACTGTCTCTATCAATATCGCCCTCAAACTCAACGATAGCAAGCGGATACTGACCCTGAGAGTGCTCTTTGTCATTAACGCCGATTACACAGCAGTTCTTTACGTTTTCTCTGCCAGCAATAAGACCTTCCATATTAACAGGAAAGACCTTATGACCATCAAAGCGGGTTATCATACGTTTGATACGACCTTTGATGAATATAAATCCGTCATCATCAATATATCCAACGTCGCCTGAGTGTATCCACACCTTGCCGTCGTCGTGCTTACGCATAACGATGTCGGTTTCTTCTTTAGCACGGAAATATCCTTTCATCATAGACGGACCTGTCACGCATACTTCGCCGATTTCGTTGTACGAAAGCTCTTCCCCCGTATCAGGGTCGAATATGCTGACAGTAGTAGTGAGTGACGGAACACCGACACTTGACGGCTTGTATATATCATTGGCACAGAAAGACGCAGCCGCAGAAAGCTCGGTCATACCGTATCCCTGTGCAAGCGGATATTTCATATTATGCTCAACCATAAACTGCTGGAGCTTAGCTTCTAAACCTTCGTTCATGGTGTCACCGCCAGACGCTAAAGTGTGTAAAAATGAAAGGTCCATATTTTTAACTTCTTTACTACCTATTAAAAGCTCGATAAACACAGGAGTGCTTATGATAATCTGTGGTCTAAACTGTATGACGAGCTTTCCGATAGTATTCGGCACGAATTTAGGAATAGGAACGAGCGTTAATCTGCAACACATCGGCATATGCATACCGCACACCATACCGTACGCAGAAAACACCGGAATAATTCCTAAATACCTGTCGTTGTCATTTCTCTCAACACTACAATGTTTGAAATTCAGCACAACGGCATTCATCGAATCGTTAGTCAGCATAGTGCCTTTAGGAATACCTGTGGTACCGCCTGTGTATGTAATAGCAACGGTAGCGTCGCCTTCATATGGTACTTCAACAGCTTTAACACCCTTGCCTTTTGATAGGAAATCTTTCCATTTCATTAATGAATCGGAATATTCGATTTTTGTTTTAGTCGCCATTTTAACTAAGACTTTTTTAACAAAAGGAAGGGAGTCAGCCGCCGACTGAACTATGATAGTCTTCGGTGTGATATCGGACATAATCTTCTTTACTTTAGGAAAAGCGACATCAATAGTAACGAGTATATTACTTTCTGCCGCGTTAATCATGTTAGTAATAGTTTTTATGTCCATTCTCGGGTCGATAGTGTTAGCAGCGGCACCGATTTTATTAAGTGCGTATATAGCGGCTATTGTCTCAGGTACAGCAACCGAGAGAAAAGATACGATATCGCCTTTTTTAACACCAAGTGCCACAAACGCAGACGCGCACTCCTCGATTCTTTCTATGAGCTGACGATGAGTGATATCAACTCCGTAGTAATGTAGCGCAGGCTCATCAAGTCGGTCGCTGTTTAGCTCTCTTAAATACTGATACGCGGTAAGCTGAGGGATTTTATCATTGAGAGCTTCCTGTGAATAGTATTTAAGCCAAACTTTATTTTCAGTAATCTTCATAATATATGTACCTCCTCATTAGATAAGGATTTTTACACAAGTGGTATATTTTCACATATTGATTATACAATGAAAGCTCAACATAATCAATGAGCAAAAATCTATGCTCGCTCAATTTTCAGAAAAACTCCTCAAATTTTTACCCACATTTTTTCAAAATTATTAATAAACAGCCTGTTTTTGTGAAATATATACAAATAATCCCCCTATATTTCTACTTATCGCATTTGATTTTTCAGTACCATAGTGGTATTATTATTATGTGTTAGTGTTTAGAACTAAGGAGGTACTATCTATGAAAAGAACATTAGCTATTATTCTCGCTGCTATTATGATTGTTTCTCTTCCTTTTAGCGTTTCTGCTCTTGATTACGAAGGTTACAACTCATACACAGCAACCAAAATCTCCCACCCTGAAACAGGTGTTGGCGAAGTTGACGGTCTTATTGAGTACAATGGCGAAAACGACAGAGCTCAGAACTACTCATGGTCTTCAATAGGTTTTGAAGAGTATGTTTACGTTGGTACATGTTTCGGCTCTATCTACCAGACACTCAAGATTATCGCTAACGAAAAAGGTATGTCTTTTGCGGACCTCAAGTTATATCTTGACGCTGCTTACAACGGAGCCCTCTACACAGGCGACGAAGGTGCTGCAAATACTGCTGCAAGAAGCGTTATCGTAAAAATCAATACCAGAACTTGCGAAACAGAAATTGTTTACGGTCCTGAACAGGTTGGTGGTTTCCGCGCTGCTACTAAGCTCAACGACAAGCTCTACTTCGCAGCTACCGGCGCTACACCTTATCTTCTCGAGATTGACCCTAGAAACGACGATGCTACTCAGGTAGTTTGCAAGAGTGAAACACCTCAGAGTGCTTCTATCTCAACAGGTATCAGAGGTCTCACTACATACAACGGTATGCTCGTTGCTACTATGATCGGCAACAACGGCGCTTACATGGTTGCATCAGAAAACCCTAGCTTAGGTCAGTCTTCTTTCAAGACTATCTGCACTCAGGAAGACCTTCTCGACTACCCTGCATACCACTATATGGACAGCATCTTCGGTGGTAGTATCTGGGATATCATTGAGTACAACGATAAACTCTACATCACAGTAGTTACAGGTAAAAACGGTAATAAACAGGCATTCGCACTCTTTAGCGGTCAGCCTGATGAAAACGGTGAATGGTCATTTGACCTCATCGCAGGTAACGAAGCTGAGGGCGCTGAGTATCCATTCGGTTTAGGTTCTGACCGTTCAGGTGCTGCTAACCTTATGGTATATAACGACTACCTCTACATCGGCGGTTACAACGACCCTATGGTAGCTCTTCCTGAAATTTTAAACGGAAGCTTTGAGTCACTTTATAAAGACTTAAGCTCTCCTGTATGCTTATGGAGACTTGACGAAAACGACGACATCGAAATGGTAGCAGGTGAAGCTAACGAAGTATTCCCTGAGGGTCCTATCGGTAACATGGGTGCTGGTTTCGATTCTAATATGAATCAGTACGTATGGCGTATGGAAAACTTCCACAACGAGCTTTACGTTGGTACACTCGACTTAACCGGTCTTCTCCACCCTCTCGCTCAGTTTGCTAACGGCGATATTTTCAAGATGTCTAAAGAAGAATGGTTACGTCAGATTGACTACATCAAACAGATTCTCGAAAAGAACGGCATCGCTTGTGATAAAGACATCGCTCAGACAAACGCTAACGTTAACGTAGCTACACTTGCTGAGAATCTCGAAACTTTAGAAGACCTCAGCGAAGATTTCGAATCAACTGACGTTACATTAGAGTACAGAGAAAAGTTCCTCAACGCACTTCTCGCAGTTAAAGAGCAGTACGAGCAGATTAGAGCTTATCTCTCAAAAGAAGCTAAAGAAAGAATCGATGCATTCCTTTCTAATGAAAAAGTATTAAACTTTAAGTACTTCGTTGAATGTATGAAATATATGAGCCAGTCAGAAGAAGGCTTTGACCTTTTCGTAAGTGAGGACGGCGTTAACTTTGACGTAATCACAAGAGACGGTCTCGGCGATAAATACAACCACGGTTGTAGAGTATTTGCAATGACAGACTCAGGTCTTTGTGTCGGCACAGCTAACCCATTCTACGGCACACAGGTATGGCTGCTTGATGACCACGCACTCATCGGTGACGTTGACTTTGACGGCGATGTAAACGTCATGGACGCTACTCTCATTCAGAGAGACCAGGCTTACCTCGAGCGTCTGAGCGATTCAGCTAGATCTGTTGCTGACTACGATACATATATCGAGGGAATCAACATCATGGACGCTACTCTTATTCAGAGAGACGAAGCAATGTTTAACTAATAGCTACTAATAAACAGAGCCCGACCACTAGGTCGGGCTCTTTCTTTATGCAAAGTTTTTAACGCTATGATTTTCAAAACGCTGAAAAATAAATAAAAAATCTCACCACTATAATTATGCTATTTATTATTATAGTATAAAACGATTTATATACAAAAAGGCACGAACATTTTTTGACAGGTGCTTTAATTATTATTCGTATTTTGCGAGATATAGCTGAACTATTGTTGCGTCTATTATGTTAACTTTACCGTTGCCATCTACATCGCCGTAGGTTTCAAATCCCTCGATATAAGCTAAATGAGCGACTACTCGTTGAATCAGAGTAGCATCTAAGACAGTAACTTCACCATCACGGTCTACGTCATACTTGTGGTACTGTTCTTTTGGCATATATGCTATGCACAACTTTGCATAACCGTTTTCGCTAGCATGCGGATAGTAGCCGTCGCTTCTGTATTGCCAGATATCAGGGGTTGTGCCATCAGGCAAAGTAATCTTGTTATTGAAATCAGAAACGTATGGATAGTATCTGTAATAGGTGCCTACGTTATTTTGGGTGAGGACTTCAACGTCGAGGTTGTTATATACTGCTTTGCTTGCAAAAATCAGAGTGCCATAGCCGTTTTCTTTGAGCTTGTTTGCAAATGCAATAGCAATTTCAGTGTTGAGGGCTTTGCTGTTTGTTGAGTATGGGGAATAGGTCATATTGTACACAACAGAAATGAGATCATCACTACATTGCTGTGGGAAATAGTCTTTCATTTCTCTTAAGAAATAGTCAGCCTCTGCGTATGCTTCTTCTACGCTTTGAGCGTATGCAACAAAACTGAGATAGAACGGCATATCGTTTTCGCTTGCTGAAGTAACATTGTGTACAAATTGTGCATCGTTCTGGTGTGGATAGTCTTCGCTGCCCCAGCCAGCACGGATTATAGCAAAGTCAAAGCCGTGATTTTTCAGATTTTTGAAATCTATCTGTTCTTTGCTACCGCTTGTGTAATCACCGTCACGTGATGTAAGATCAATTCCGTTATAAAAACCGACAGAAACCGTAACCTTGTCAAAGTTGCCTGTTTGGGTTTTTGCTGTAATTTTGGCTTGTCCCAGTGACTTACCGTAAACAACGCCGTTTTGGTCTACTGTGGCAACATTCTCATCTGACGATGACCACTGTACTACTGGGGCAGCATCAGTGCTGTTTGTTTTTATCAGCGCATTGAGTTTTACTTGCTGTGAAACATCAACAGACACTACGTTTTTATCTATATCGACTTCTATGTTTTCTGTGAAGTTATCAAGCGCCCAGTCATAAAGTGCAGCAGTGTCGGTCATAGCGTGGTTTATGTAGTTATCATTTGCGCTGTATGTACCGCCGAGTGCTATACAAATGAAGTCATCGTTGCCTTTTGTAGCAGACGAGATAAGACATTTATCAGCAACACTTGTGTAGCCTGTTTTAATACCTGTGACATATTTATGGTAGTATCCACAGTCATTTTCTTCTGCAATAAGGTAGTTTGTGTTAAAAAACGGTGCCGCCATACCATCAACCTGATAGTACTGTGTTGAAACTATTTCTCTGAAAAGGTC
Organism: Ruminococcus sp.; assembly: GCA_017502425.1. Lineage (GTDB taxonomy): Bacteria > Bacillota > Clostridia > Oscillospirales > Acutalibacteraceae > Ruminococcoides. The sequence continues at coordinate 12,080 of JAFVVB010000023.1, forward strand.
AAAGCTAAGTGCGTACTGTGTGATTTTGAGGAGGTCTGATGCCGTAGAAGTATTACCATCGTCAACACCATGTGCGTCGATGTAAGTTGTGTTTTCACAGCCCAGTTCCTTAGCTTTTTCGTTCATCATAGATGTGAAGGTCTGGGGATCTTTGCCTATCTCATAAGCGAGAATCTGAGCTGCTTCACAGCCTGACGGAACCATCATTCCGTATAGAATATCAAGCGCTGTGAATGTTTCTCCCACATAGTTTTCAAATCCTGCGGTTGAAGCACCTATATCTGATACATCATCGATAGGCGCTTGTGTTATCTCTATCATATATGATTGAGGCTCCTTGATGTTTTCAAGCGCCAGTATACAGGTCATAATTTTAGTCAGAGATGCCACAGAACAAACTTTTTCGCTGTTTTTTGAATACAGGATTTCTTCTGTATCTGCATCATAGAGTAAGAGCGCATCGGTCATTACCGAGCTGTCATCAAAATGCACAATTGTATCAGCCTCCTGAGCAAAAGCAGAGAAACTGAATGCAGAAAAAACAAAAAACATCAGAGTAAAAAGCGCTATAACTTTTTTTAAGTATTTATTTTGAAAATGAGTGTTCATATTCACAGTTCTTCCTTTCAATACACAAACTTTGTTTTTATGTAAAAATATTCAAGAAACATACACACACGTAATAGATAACATTATTGTACTCCTTTTGATTTACAAAAACTATTAGCTATATTTACATAAAGGACTTATTTCTTTTGTGCATTATGCCGTTATGCTTTTTAGTTTAAAACTATAATAATCAGCAAGCAGTTTCTATAATTTTCTTTTCATATAAAAAACATACATTCA
>JAFVVB010000166.1 GCA_017502425.1 Ruminococcus sp.
AGCCCTCAATTAATAAGGGCTGTTAATAATATATATATTAATAGTATTTATAGAAAGTTTTTTTGATACTCAAAGAACTCTTTTACGCTATCAAGTCCGAACTTTTCTTTAATTACATTTATAGCTTCATCGATTTTAGGTGGTCTGTACTTAATATTATGACAGTCAGAGCCTAAAAAGTGTATTTTACCTTCGTTAAACATTTTTAGTGCTTTACGTTTGGTTTTTCTGGAATAGAAGAAGCTTGCGTTTGACTGAAGCAAAATATCGTTATCGAGTAAACGATCAATAGTGTCGCGTTTCTGGAATTTCAGTGATCTTTCAATATGGGCTATTACAATCCTGATATCGGAAAAGTTAGCAAAGTCGATTAATTCCTTGATAGTGTACTCACCCCATGGTGCCATCGGCATCTCAAGTAACAGCAGATTTGTATCCCCTAGAGTAAGAGAGCTTAGCTCTTCCATTTTAGTAATACCGGGATAATAATATACTTCAGCACCTAGCAAAAGTTTGGGGAGAGAATCTTCGGATTTTTGAATCTCAGTTAATAAAAGTTCATAAGATTTTTTACGATTCTCTAAAAACTCAGCAGGAGATTCGTCCATTGCTATGAAGTGAGAAGTGAGAGCAACAGTGTTCACACCCTGATCTTTAAGCATTTTAAGCATAGTGATGCTTTCATCGACATTCTGGGCGCCATCATCTATCTCAGGCAGAATATGTGAATGAAAATCAAGCATAAGAATCTCCTTTCGCATTTGTTATTAGTATAATAACATAAATTGTAATTATTGCAAGTATCGTTATTTTTTACTTACTAACTCAACCAGTATGATTTCAGGTTTGTTATTGAATCGAAAAGGAAAGAGGCTGTTTCCTATTCCACGACTCACAATCATATTAGTATTATTCTTACTATACAAACCCGAGTCGTATTTAGGTAATATACCTTGGTGCGGAGCGAAAAGACCTCCGATATACGGTAATCTGAACTGTCCCCCGTGGGCGTGGCCGCTTAGTACTAGATCTATATCGTTATCTATGTACACATCAAAAAGCTCCGGACGATGTGATAGTAAAACAGTATATTCTCCGCCGGTTTTTATACCTTTTATGTTTTTATCAATTATTATATCAGCTTGTTCTGTATAAAAATCAGGATCGTTAACACCTATTATATTGATATTGTTGCCGTTGAGTTCTATATTAATTGCAGTGTTTTCTAGAACCGTAACCCCAAGTGTTACCATTTTTTCTTTGAGAGTTGTGTATTCATTTTGAACTCTTGCTTCGTGATTTCCGTTTGAGTAGTAGCATGGAGCGATTTCTGAGGCTTTTTTTATGAAGTCTAATGCTATATCGGAATCAGTATTTCTCGAGTCTATAAGGTCACCGGTTATCGCTATGATATCAGGAGAAGTACTTTCTAATGTAGAAATCAGTTTTTTGTTAGCGTTACCTATTTCGTTATTATGAAGGTCTGATATGTGTGCTATTTTTATCGATTCTTGAGCTATTTTATGGCTTTCGATTTTATATGTGTTTATTTGTAACGCTTTGTTAGCCCACGCGATATAGCTGATAGTAAAAGCAAGGAAGATTACTATACCGATAGTGAGCCATAATTTCCTTTTTGTTTTCAATGCATTCACCACCACAGAGTTATTTATGGCTTTATTATACCACTATTGTTTTTGGACAACAAGGTTGGAGATAACAAAAGCCCTGTCGATATACGACAGGGCTTAGTGTTACTTCAAATCTACAAAGCCGTAGCTTTCCAGTGTTTTAAAATACGTAGCAAGGCGATCATATAAAGGATTAGCTTTCTCACCGAAGTGTTCTTCAACCATCTTTCCGATTTCATATATGCTCTTTTTTGAGTCTATGTTAGTCCAGATGTAACTTCCGAATTCTTCTAAGTGAATGTAGCTGATTTTAGGTTTTCTTATAAGCTTCTGAGCTATCCTGTTTACTACACCTTTGTTTTCCATCTCAAGAGTAACTAACTGTTTATCATCGATAGACCATTTCAGTTCTTCTTTATGAGATGGGATTTTATCGAGATAATTCTCATCAATAACGTTTTTCTTTTTCATACTTATTTTACGTTATTGCGTTTCTTCCAAACTGTGAATTTACAGAAAGTAAGTATGATGATAGCGAACATTACGATGCCGCCGATAGTCATAAATGTAGGGGAAAGGTTGAACATTGTTGAAAGGTCAATAACTTCAGAAAGTTTCTTTCCGCCTGCCAAAGGAATGATAGCAAATAACGCTAGCAGGATACCTACTAAACCTTCACCTGCAATCATACCTGAACAGAAGAGAACACCATCGTTAACGATTTTCTCTTTTTCTTCTTTAGCTTTTTTGAGTTTATCAAATACAAGACGAATGAGACCGCCAACCATGATGCAAGCGTTGAGTTCAAATGGAAGATAAACACCAATAGCAAATGGAAGAACAGGGATACCAATAAGTTCGATTACTACTGCGATGAATGCACCTGTGATAACTAAGTGCCATGGCATTTCGCCACCCATGATACCTTCAACGATGGTCTTCATGAGGTTAGCCTGCGGAGCGTTGAGACCTTCAGGACCAAAGCCGTATGCAGCGTTTAAGAGATAAAGTGTACCGCCGATAGCAAGTGCAGCAGCACAAACACCGATTACTTCACCTATCTGCTGTTTCTGAGGTGTAGCACCTAAGATGTAACCAGTTTTTAAATCCTGTGAAGTATCGCCAGCGATAGCACAAATGATACAGATGATAGCACCGATAGAAATAGCACTTACCATACCTGTTGCATCATTCTGACCAGTAACAACTAAAACGAGAGTTGTGATAAGAAGTGTAGCAATAGCCATACCTGAAACAGGGTTGTTAGAACTACCTACGATACCTACCATACGTGAAGAAACGGTAGCAAAGAAGAAACCGAAAACTACGATGATGAAAGCACCGATGAGATTAACCTGAATAATAGGGATGAGCCAGATAGCAAGAGTTAAAACAACGATAGCAGCAATAACTACTACGATGTTGATTTCCTTAGCAGTACGCTCATTTCCGCCTTTGCCACTTTCTTTGAAACCTTTGATAGAACCAACGAAAGCACTACCGATAGTAGGTAAAGATTTAATCAGAGAAATGATACCAGCAGCAGCTAAAGCACCTGCACCGATGTATTTGATGTAGTTGCCGTGGATAGCACCCGCACCCTCAGCTTCATATAAAGCAGCAGCATCTCCGCCACAGAATACAACTAAAGGAATGATAACGAGCCATGAAAGCACAGAACCTGCAAACATATATGATGAGATTCTAGGACCGCAGATGTAACCAACACTGAGAAGTGCAGGATAAATCTGTGTGCTTACTTCGGTTTTAAAGCTGTCGAGCTTTAATGTGAGTGTGCCTTTAACAGCAACGAGACCGTCAATAATGAATTTAAACAGAGCCGCAAAACCCATACCTGCAAATACAACGCCAGCACCTGCACCGCCGTTTTCACCGGCGAGAAGTACTTCTGCACATGCAGTTCCTTCAGGATAAGGGAGTGTGCCGTGTTCTTTAACGATGAGAGCGTTTCTCAGCGGAATCATAAAGAATACACCGAGTAAACCACCGATTAAAGCGATGAGTGTGATTTCCCAGATACCAGGATTTTCAATACCGTGTTTTCCTTCTTCAGCCCAGATGAACAGAGCAGGAAGAGTAAAGATAGCACCGGCAGCTAAGGACTCACCGGCAGAGCCGATAGTCTGAACGATGTTACTCTCGAGGATAGAGTTTCTCTTCATGATAACGCGGATAACACCCATTGAGATAACAGCCGCAGGGATAGAAGCTGAAACAGTTAATCCTACTTTGAGACCAAGGTAAGCGTTAGCTGCACCGAATACTACTGAGAGAATAACACCTAAAATTACTGATGTGATAGTAATTTCAGGAGTGATCTTTTCAGCCGGAACATACGGTTTAAAAGGTTTTTGTTTGTTGTCCATAATTTCTCCTTACTGACACCGAACCCCTCAAAAAGCCCAGTGACAAAATTTATTCGTCTAATTATATCACATTTTTATACAAAAAACAATAGAATATTATTGCAATTTTGCTAAAAATTTCACAATAGTGTCAAATACTGCCTGAGTGGATTTTATACTGAGACGTTCGTTTACGGTGTGGGCATCGAAAATGTTCGGACCGATAGCTATACAGTCAAAGTCAGCGATACCATCGGCAAATACACCGCACTCAAGTCCTGCGTGAATAGCTTCTATTCTAGGAGCTTTACCGAACACTTCTGTGTACAGTTCTTTGTACATATCTCTTAACTGAGAGTTTTCTCTGTATTCCCATGGTGGGTAGTGACCGAATGTATCAATTTCGAAATTAAATTTTCTGAAAAA
>JAFVVB010000167.1 GCA_017502425.1 Ruminococcus sp.
TCAGAAGGGAAGATAGAAGTAGTTGCACCGAGCTCTGCGCCCATGTTAGTGATGGTAGCACGCTGAGGAACAGAAAGTGTTTTAACGCCTTCGCCCGCGTACTCGATGATTTTACCAACACCACCCTTAACGCTCATTATTTCAAGAACCTTGAGAATGATGTCTTTAGCAGAAACCCATGGTTTCAACTCGCCTTTGAGTTCAACTTTAACGATATTTGGCATAGTGATGTAGTAAGCACCGCCGCCCATAGCAACAGCAACATCAAGACCACCAGCACCGATAGAAAGCATACCGATACCGCCTCCGGTAGGAGTGTGGCTGTCAGAACCGATGAGAGTCTTACCAGGTTTTGAAAATCTCTCTAAATGAACCTGATGGCAAATACCGTTACCAGGACGAGAGAAGTAGATACCGTGTTTTTTACATACGGTCTGAATAAATCTGTGGTCATCAGCGTTTTCAAAACCGGTCTGTAAAGTGTTATGGTCGATATACGCAACACTTCTTTCAGTCTTTACTCTAGGTACACCCATAGCCTCAAATTCGAGGTATGCCATAGTACCGGTAGCATCCTGAGTTAATGTCTGGTCGATTTTAAGACCGATGTCAGTGCCTTTAATCATTTCGCCACTGACGATATGTTCTTTAATTATTTTTTCAGCAATAGAATATCCCATTGTGTTTACCTCCATTTGCCAGATATAGATTTTTGAAAAACATATATAACATTATATCAAAAATCCTTTATAAAGTAAAGCAAATATTGAGTTGCTATATACGCTCTTTTTCGGTAAAAATTTACATAGTATTTGTATTGATAAAGTGCTATAATTTTAAATTGGAATAATCTGAATTAAGGTGATAATATGGGAAAAAGAGAAGATATACGTAATATTGCTATTATTGCTCACGTTGACCACGGCAAAACAACTTTAGTTGACCAGATGCTAAAGCAGAGTGGTATTTTCAGAGCTAACGAATCAGTAGCTGAACGTGTTATGGACTCTAATGATTTAGAACGCGAAAGAGGCATTACCATTCTTTCAAAGAACACCGCCGTTATGTACGACGGTGTAAAGATTAATATAGTTGATACTCCGGGACATGCCGACTTTGGCGGTGAGGTAGAGCGAATCCTCACTATGGTTGACGGCGTATTATTATTAGTTGATGCGTTTGAAGGTTGTATGCCTCAGACTCGTTTTGTATTAAAGAAGGCTCTCGGTTTACATAAAAAACCGTTAGTAGTAGTTAATAAAATTGATCGTCCGGGTGCTCGTCTTGAAGAGGTAGTGGACGAAGTTTTAGACCTTTTCATCGAGCTTGGTGCAGATGACGACCAGCTTGAGTTCCCTGTTGTATATGCATCAGGTCGTGATGGTGTATCATCTCTTGACCCATATGAAATGGGTACAGATATGAAACCTCTTTTCGAAAAGATTGTTACTGAGATTCCTGCTCCACAGGGAGATGTTGACGGCGACTTACAGATACTTATCTCTAACATTGATTACGATGAGTACGTTGGTAGAATCGGTGTTGGTCGTGTAGAACGTGGTGAGGTTAAGGTTAACCAGCAGGCAGTTTTATGTAAACGTGATGGTACTACTCAGAAAGTTAAAATCTCTAAACTTTATCAATTTGAAGGTCTTAAAAGGGTTGATACCGATAAAGCTAAAATGGGTGATTTAGTATGTGTCAGCGGTATTGCCGACCTAAATATCGGTGAGACTATCTGCTGTGTTGAAGCAGTTGATCCGCTTCCTTTCGTAAAGATTGATGAGCCTACTGTTTCGATGAATTTTATCGTAAACAACAGCCCTTTTGCTGGCAGAGAAGGTAAGTATGTAACATCACGTAACCTTCGTGACAGACTTTTCAAAGAAGTAGAAACTAATGTTGCTATGCGTGTAGAGGAGACTGATTCTGCCGATACTTTCAAAGTTTCTGGTCGTGGTGAGCTCCATCTTTCTATCCTTATCGAGACTATGCGTCGTGAAGGATACGAGTTCCAGATTTCACGTCCACAGGTTATCACTAAACATATCGATGGTGTGCTGTGTGAACCTATCGAGTACCTGATGATTGAGGTTCCTGATACTTACGTCGGAGCTGTTATGGAAAAACTCGGTTCAAGAAAAGCAGAGCTCATTAATATGGGTACTCGTGAAAGCGGTATTACTCATATCGAGTTTCGAATTCCATCAAGAGGTTTGATGGGTTATCGTCCTGAATTTTTAACCGATACTAACGGTAACGGTATTATGAATCACGTGTTTGATTCTTATGAACCTTTCAAAGGTGAAATTATCACTCGTCATCAGGGTTCTTTAATTGCTTTTGAAACAGGTGAAACTGTAACATACGGTTTATATGCGGCACAGGAGAGAGGCAGACTCTTCGTTGGAGCAGGTGTTCCTGTTTACGAAGGTATGATTGTCGGTGCTTGACCTAAAGCTGAAGACATCACAGTAAATGTGTGTAAGAAAAAGCACATCACTAACACTCGTGCTTCAGGTTCTGATGATGCGTTAAAACTCACACCACCATCAGTATTATCGCTTGAGCAGTGTATCGAATTTATCGCTGATGATGAGCTTGTTGAAGTTACACCTGAAAATATCCGTATGCGTAAGGAGATTCTTTCTAAAGAACTCAGAATGAAAAAACAGTTCAGAAAGAACTGATAGAGTACGCCAAATATTTCTTTATAGGAATTATAAAATATGAACTTTGTTATATTAGACCTTGAATGGAACGGTGCATATAGTAAGAAATCTCATAAATTTGTCAATGAGATTATTGAGTTTGGTGCCGTAAAAGTCGATGAACAATTTAATATTTTAGATTCGTTTTCTATGCTCATTTCTCCGCAGATTGGAAAGAAGCTTAACTCCAGAGTAGCACAGCTGACTCACATCACTACTGAAGAGCTGATGGATTCACACAACACCTTTACACATGTGCTCAGTAAATTCAGAAAGTTTTTAGGAGATAGTGTTTTGCTTACGTGGGGAACGTCAGATATATTGACTCTCATGGAAAACTGTAAATACTATTTAGGTGAAGAGAAACTCTCGTTTATGACCACCTATTGCAACTTACAGTCATACTGCGAATATATGCTCGGTCATAACGATAAATCCCGTCAGATGGGACTTTCTACCTGCGCTGAGCAAATCGGCGTGTCATCAGAAGGTCTGGAGCTTCATAGAGCTTTTGATGATGCTATGTTCAGCCTTCTGTGTTTCAAGGAGCTTTTTGATTTCTCTAAAATCAAGGAGTTCATCGAAGTCGCTAACGATGAGTTTTATAGGAAAATTACTTTCAAAAACACTGTTTTATATGATGTAAGAAATCCGCTGATTGATAAAAAAGAGTTTTATATTTGCTGTGATAAATGCGGTAAAAAAGCTCGTAAAAAGTCTAAGTGGGTTGTGAAAAATCGTTCGTTCAGAGCTCAGTTCAAATGTAATAAGTGCCGTCGCGAATTTGAAGGAAGAATAACTTTCCGTCTAAAATACGAGGGGGTTACTGTTGATAGAAGAGTGGTTGAGAAAAATTCCAGTGCCAGTAAAGAAAAAACAAAATGTGTTTTTTCTATTCTGAAAAAGCAAAATTCTAATTCAGAAAAATAAATCCATCTTTTAATGCGTACAGCTTTTCGCTGTGCGCATTTTTATTATCCTTTTTTATAAATTACATTTTATGTTGACTGATTAATTTTTATATCGACATATAAATCCTGACGTATTTTTTTACATATTGGCGATTAATGTACCATCCAGTACGTTCTTTATGAACTACTTGTAAAATTCGAACAAATATTCGAAAAACTATTGAAATGAGTAGAAATATCTGCTAAACTTAAATCGAAGTCAAGCCCCAACTTCAACGAATAAAGCCCCGATATTTTACTTAAAATGCAGGAAAGGACGAAAAATATGGATTACTTAAAATGGTCAGATGAATACACATCACAGGCACAAAAAATTCTTAAAGTTATTGAAAAAAAGAAACAGAAACTAAAGTTCGCATCGCTTGATGAACGACATACTCTCAACTCAGATATTATCAAATTGCGAGATATTTACTATGAATGTGTGTTAACAGCAAAGCATTTAAGTGAACGTGCTGGAGAGTTGAAAAATGCGGCGTAGTAATATTGAGCTGAATGAGAAAAACAGCGATTTCATCTTGTTTAATAATTATTCGTCCTATGGTTCAAACAGAGCCGATATATTGAAGATGAAAGTGATTTTATCAAAAGCTCTAAAATCTGAACTAACCGGTCGTCAACGCGAGTGTATTATGATGTATTTTTATGAAAATAAAAGAATGAGACAGATAGCTAAAGAACTGTCGCTTTCTCCGTCAACCGTCACTCGTCACATAAAAGCCGGAAAAAGAAAACTTGAAAACATTGCTAAATACTATTGATTTTAATGAATAGCAAAAGGAAAGACCTGCTCTTTTGAGCAGGTCTTTTTGTATAACGAAAACCACGCGATAGTCGCGTGGTTGAAAAAAGGTTAACCGATGAACAAAAAACCTCCGAATATGCTAGAATTGGAACGACCTGCCAGTCGAACACAAGAAAGCAATCGGAGGAATTTTATTATGAAAAAAGAAAAAATAGAAAGCACAAGTAGTTTAGCACACACAAAGTGGAATTGCAAGTATCATATAGTATTTGCACCAAAGTATAGAAGAAAGGTGTTCTATGCAGAAAA
>JAFVVB010000168.1 GCA_017502425.1 Ruminococcus sp.
ACTGATTTTGACGCCTGCCGCAGGTTGCAACTCATAGCGAGTAACAGAAGGTCCGCGACAGATGTTTATGATATTAGCGCTGACGCCAAAGCTCTTGAGCGTTTCAACGAGTTTAGTCGCGTTATTCTGGAGCTCAAGCATCGCTGAATCGTTCTCTGAATCAATGTTTGGGTCAAGAAGATTAACAGGTGGATAGTTATACTTCTTCTTTTCCTTATCTTCAGTTTTCTTAGCTTTAGAAATCTGCTTTTCAATAGCTGTGGTCTCTTTTTCTAAATCAACCGGTATAGTCTGAGGGTCCGGTTGTTTAACACCTTCGGACATAACTGACGAAGACTTTCTTTTAGAAATTTTATCAGCAATAGAAGAAGCGTCTGTTGGTTCTTCCGCTAATACACCTGAATTAGCGTTCTTGATAATATCGATAATCTGCTGGTCAGCCTGAGCTTCAGCAGATGCGACTTTACGTTTTTTCTTAGTATTATCATCAAGTGGTATATCGATACGATCCCTGCGACTACGAGGCACGTTATAATCAACTACTGTTACTTCTTTGGCATCATCGTAATCATCTTCTACTTTAACTCTCTCTGCCCTACGTCGTCTTTGCTCATCACGTCTTTGAGCATAACGGTCGTACTGTTTATGGGCTACATTAGCTATATCTACTAAAGTAACTCCGGTCAAAAGCATAATAAACACGATCAATGAAACAATAGTGATAATTATTGCAGGCGCGTCTGTGAACCACAGACGAAACGGATAACCCAGTACTGCACCGAACATACCGCAAAGGCTGACGCCTTTAAACGAAGCGACATATGTATCAGAAAGAGTTTTGAAAAAAGTACGACCTTCATTATAGTCTTCGTGACCACATAGATAAATCAGCGTACACGAGAATAGCACTATGAGTAAAGACAAGGCTATTTTCGCACCTTTGTGGGACATTTCTTTTTCTTTTGCCGTCATAATTCCCATATAGAAAAATACTATCGGAACTAAGAAAAAGCAAAAACCGAAGATTCCATACATAAAATTACGAACATTAAGCCACAGGTTATCACCCTTGATGAATAGTAATGCAAATAAAATAACACTAGTTGCACATAAAAGAATGGCTTTAACCTGAGGGTTTAGTGCAGAGTTTTTCTTCGCTTGCTGAGCTTTTGATGAATTAGAACGGGTGCTCTTTTTCGCAGTCGGCTTTGACTGAGATTTATTATTTTGAGTTTTTTTGACCGGCTTTTTAGAATTATTCTTAGTAGCCAAGTTCACCACTCCTGTTTTATTTCTTATTCAGAATTATTTATTTTTCGGTAATAGAAATATATAAACAAAACCGCAAATATATTTCAACACATAATTACACAAAAATATTATGTCCTACAACCATTTCAATGATGCTGACAGCAATAACCGCAACACCCACAACGGCTGTATAAACGATGAAGATAATCATCTTATTGGTTTTAAGTAACCATTTGAATAATACGATAGAAAGATATCCGACAACAGCGGCAGCTATCATTCCCGCAACAATAGCTGAGATAGAAATCCCGATACCGCCAGGTGCTGATAAAGCATCGGAAAGTTCAAGCACGGCAGCAGCTAAAATAGACGGAATAGCCATGATAAATGTAAAATCAAGTGCTGACTGACGATTAACACCTCTGAGCTAGCCAGCAGCTAATGTGGAACCACTACGTGAAAGGCCAGGAAAAACAGCCGCACAGCATTGAGTAAGACCGATTACAATAGCATCAACTACTGTGAGTGATTTTTTACCTGCACCGTTCTCTGATAATGTGCCGTCTTTCTCAGCTTTTGCTATAAGACGATTATTGAATGTATTTCCGAGTATCAAAAGAATACTAGTTAATAAAAGTGAGATACCCACAACTATGAAATACTTTTCAGAACCCGAAATGACATCGGCAAAATCTTTAACGTTCATTCCTGTTCCCGGAATAGGCATAAACAGTAAGAAAAGCGGTAACAATGCAATAACGAGCATAAAAATCATATTGCGGTCATGACTCATATTTTTAAAAGTGAACTTTCCGGTAAAGATATCTTTGATAATTAGGAAAAATTCTTTAATGAGTCTGAATATAAGCTTGTAGTAAAATGCGACAACAGCAACAAGTGTACCGATATGTAACATAACATTGAAGAAAAGATTATTCTCAGTAACGCCCATAATATGTTGGGTAATAGCCAGATGGCCACTACTTGATACAGGCAAAAACTCAGTAAGTCCTTGTACTATGCCCTGAATAATAGCTTCAAAAACACTCATAATATCCTCCTGATATGTAACGCCTGACGGCGTATTATTCTAATTAAGAATTATTAGTTTCATCCTCATTAGCTTTTTTTAACTCATTAATCATAGAAAACAAACAATCGGTGGCATCTTTAAGTGTGCCGACCTCATCAACGAGTCCTTCGTCTACCGCTTCTTTCCCCTCTAGTATAGTACCTATATCGGTGACAAGTTCTCCGGTGTTGAGTACTAGCTCAGTGTAGCGTTCTTTTGAAATTTTCGAGTTTTCACAAACGAAGGTGGTGATTCTGTCTTGCATACGACGAAAATATTCGAAAGTCTGAGGAGCTCCGACCGTGAGCCCTGTGGTACGCACAGGATGAACCGTCATAGAAGCACTTTTAGCTATATAGCATTTATCGGATGCAACCGCAAGTGGTATACCGATAGAGTGTCCCCCACCTAATACTATGGATACGGAAGGCTTTTTCATTCCTGAAATGAGCTCCGCAATCGCAAGTCCTGCTTCGACATCTCCACCAGCGGTATTGAGCAAAATCAGAAGTCCGTCAATTCTCTCGTCTTCATCAATAGCAACAAGCTGTGGAATCACGTGCTCGTATTTAGTGGTTTTATTAGATGACGGAAGAATGAAGTGACCTTCAATCTGACCAATGATAGTCAGACAGTAAATCACGTCATCTTTTCTGCGTGTGATTACTGAGCCGATATTACCTATACGCTCGTGGTAATTATCAGAATTGAATTGTTCCGTAAGATCAGGCTCGTTGTTTTCATCATCTTCTGATGAGTTTGAAAAATAAGCGTCATTATAGTCGTTTATCAAAGCAAATGCACCTCCAAAGGTAGCATTTACTAAAAACACAAAATAATGTATACAACTTGTTTTATTATACCATCATTTTGTGGCCTCTTCAAGAAAAATAACTAATTTTATGTATTATTTCTATATTATAATTTTATTTTAACAATAATGTAGTATCCTAAAATATAATATTATATTTTTGGAGGAAAAAAGTGGACTCTAATTTCGTTTACGGAATAATTATTTTACTCTGTATTATGTTTTCCGCATTCTTTTCGTGCATTGAAACAGCATTTTCGTGCGCAAATAAAATAAGACTCAAAAGTCAGGCTGACAACGGTGTAAAAAAAGCTGTGACTGCACTTTGGGTATGTGATAATTTTGATAAAGTACTCACTGCTATTCTTATAGGAAACAATGTAGTTAACCTTGGGTGCTCATCAATAGCTACCGTGCTGTGTATGAATATATTCCACAACTACGGTGCCGCTATCGCAACCGGAGCTACTACCCTACTCGTACTCACCTTCGGTGAAGTTATTCCTAAATGTTTCGGTAAAGAAGCAAGCGACACTATCGTTTTATATGTCGCTTCTATTATTAAAGCATTGACTCTTATTTTAACTCCGTTTGTATATTTATTTATCGGAATTAAAAGTGCAGTGCTTAAGCTTGCAAACATAAAAAAGGACCAGCCAAGTGTTACTGACGATGAGCTGAAATACATTATCGAATCCATCGAAGAAGAAGGTATACTCGAAGAACAGGAAAGCGAAATGGTTCAGTCTGCTCTTGAATTCGACGAAAAAACTGCGCTTGAAATACTGACACCGAGAGTTGATGTTGTGCTGATTGATGCAGACGAAGACGAAAAAAACATCAAAGAACTTGTTATCAAGGAACGCTACTCACGTATTCCTGTATATGAAGATAACATTGATAACATCATCGGTATTCTTCAGACAAGGGATTATCTCGAGGAGCTCAGCAAAAACAACACCCCTGATATCAAAGAGCTTCTCACTCCTGCACATTTCATATATAAATCCAGAAAGCTTTCTGATATTCTTGCTGATTTCAAAGAAAAGAAACTCCATATTGCTATCGTTACCGATGAATACGGCGGAATGCTCGGTATAGTAACGATGGAGGATTTACTCGAGGAAATAGTCGGTGAAATATGGGACGAAGACGAAGAAGAAGAAAGAACATACACAAAGCTCAAAGACGGTAGATACATCATCAGCGGTGATATGGATCTCTCTGATTTATTCGAGATATTCGACCTCAATGATAACGATGAAATAGAAAGTATTTCCGTCGGCGGTTTCATTGTAGAACAACTAGGAACTATACCGAATATTAACCAGAGCATACAGTATAAAAATCTTTCCATAACCGTTAAACGCATTAAAAATAATCGAATTTTATCTGCGTTTGTGTGTAAATGCGAAGAGGAAAAAACTGAATAATATATAACAAAACCCCGATTAGAAAAACTAATCGGGGTTAAGTTTTGCTTAATTAATAGTTTTCAGCTTTAATTCTGAAATGAGCTCTAGGATGAACGCATACAGGACAAACTTCAGGTGCTTCTGTGCCAACAACAATATGACCACAGTTGCCACATTCCCATACAACGATAGAACCTTTCTTGAAAACTTCGCCGTTTTTCACGTTAGCCAGGAGCTTTCTGTAACGCTCTTCGTGCTCTTTCTCGATTTTTGCAACACCTTCAAACTGTTCAGCAATTTCGATAAAACCTTCTTCTCTTGCCTCTTTAGCAAAAGTAGCGTACATATCAGTCCACTCGTAATTCTCGCCAGCAGCAGCATCTTCGAGATTCTGCATAGTATCGTTGATTCCGCCTAAGAGTTTGAACCAGAGTTTAGCGTGCTCTTTCTCGTTATTAGCAGTTGCTAAAAAGAGATCAGCAATCTGATTGTACCCCTCTTTTTTTGCTTTAGAAGCAAAGTAGGTGTACTTGTTTCTAGCTTGAGATTCACCAGCAAAAGCAGCCTGTAAATTAGCTTCGGTTTTTGATCCTTTAAGATTCATAATTGACCTCCATATTATTAAAAAATTTATTTAATATTTCATTAAATTCATCGTAAGTAAATAAGCAGTTCATAGCACTGACCATAGCGTTAGTAGAAAGATAAGGTGGAAGTGAGAGGTGAGTGAGAAGCTGTTCTCTCACAAGTGCAGAATTTTCACGACCACAAAGACCTGCTTCGTAAAAATCCATTTTAGTGATTTCACGAGTATTCTCAGACGATATACTTCCTATAATAGTAGCACCGCTCTTTAATATAGCATTTACCAAAGCACTACGATCTATTCCCTCTACTCCGAGTTTTCCCTCTTTCGAGTACTCGGCTTTTCTTTTTTCTTTACCGAAAATCGTAGGAATATAACAATGCTTCACATCGGATTTATCGACAATTCCGTTAAGAAAATTACGCAATACAAACCCAGCAGAATCTACATCAGTCATGATAAGAATACCTCTGGTGGCCGCAATATTACGTATCAACGTCTGCGCTTCTTTATCTTTAAAAACACGAAA
>JAFVVB010000169.1 GCA_017502425.1 Ruminococcus sp.
CATTAACACCAGTATACGAAAGAGTGAAAAGCGGGTCAGCGGCAACATTCAAACCAACGTGCTTCATAGCACATGAGGAACGTGCACCAGCTAAAGAAGCACCATAAGCCACTTCACAAGCAACTTTTTCGTTAGGAGCCCACTCTGAGTGAATATCGTCAAATTTTGATAAAAATTCAGTAATTTCAGTTGATGGTGTACCAGGATAGCTGGACACAACACCTAGACCACCATCATGTAAACCACACGCAACCGCCTGGTTGCCGATCATTAATTTCTTCATGATACATACCCTTCCTTTAATTATGATTTATTCTGAGAATCTACGAGACCTTCACCGCCGTAAATTTTGCGAAGTTTAGGTTTTTCGATTTTACCGGTAGGATTTCGTGGTACGTCAGCAAAAATAATCCGACGAGGTCTTTTATATCTAGGTAAATCAAGACAGAATTCATTAATTTCTTCTTCTGTACACTCCATATCTGGTTTAACTTCAATGATAGCAGTAGCAATCTCACCCAATCGTGCATCAGGAAGACCGATAACTGCAACGTCTTTGATCTTGTTATGTGCTGATAAGAAGTTTTCAATCTGTACCGGATAAAGATTTTCGCCACCAGTGATAATAACATCTTTTTTACGGTCAACAAGGTAAATAAAACCGTCTTCATCCTGCATAGCCATATCTCCCGAATACAACCAACCGTCTTTTAAAGTAGCGTTAGTCGCTTCTTCGTCACGATAATAACAAGTCATAACGCCAGGACCTTTCAGACAAAGCTCACCAACTTCACCTTGTTTAACTTCAACAGAGTCAGGGTCAACTATCTTAACCTGCCATCCGTAACCAGGAACACCGATAGCACCGACCTTATGAACATTTTCAACGCCTAAATGAACAGCACCAGGACCGATAGATTCAGAAAGACCGTAGTTAGTGTCGTATTGATGTTCTGGGAAATACTCAAGCCAACGTTTAATAAGACTCTGAGGTACAGGCTGAGCGCCGATATGCATTAATCTCCAGTTAGAAAGATCATAGTCGCTAAGTTTCACTTCTCCTCTATCAAGAGCGTTTAAAATATCCTGAGCCCAAGGAACAAGCAACCAAACAATCGAACATTTCTCTGAACTTGCAGCTTCTAAAATATTCTTAGCCTGGGTACCTTTGAGGATAACAGCCTTAGAACCTGTGATAAGGCTACCAAACCAGTGCATTTTAGCACCAGTATGATAAAGCGGTGGAATACATAAAAAACAATCATCTTTAGTCTGGCTGTGGTGATTCTGTTCAACACGGCAAGAATGAATCAGACTCTCATGATTATGTAATATAGCTTTAGGAAAACCGGTTGTACCAGAAGAGAAATAAATAGCAGCGTCATCACTTTCCTCTAACGTACACTCAGGAAAAGTTCCCGAATGCTCTGAAACTAAGTCACGGTAATCTTCAGCAAAAGCAGGACATCCGCCACCGTAGTAAATAAGAGTACATTTCTTAGATACTTTATTAGCTATGCGTTCAACTCGACCAATAAACTCAGGTCCGAAAATAAGAACATCTGCCTGAGCTAAATCAAGACAGTAGTCAATTTCATCAGGAGAATATCTGAAGTTAAGAGGAACAGCAAGTGCTCCGGTTTTCAATATACCAAAATATATAGGAAGCCACATAAGACTATTCATAAGAAGGATGGCAACCTTCTTACCTTTACCTATACCGTTGTTTTTGAGCATATTAGCACAACGGTTAGCTTTCTCGTTAAAAACTTCCCATGTAATTTCACGTCTGTAATGCGGAACACGATGAGTCGGCTCAACAAGTTCGTATTCATTCCATGTGAGTCTTCGAGTCTCAGGTTGCTCAGGGTTAATCTCCACTAAAGCAGTATCCTGAGGAAACTCTCTAGCATTTCTTTCAAGTAAGTGTATTATTGTCATAATATTTACCTCTTTATAAAAATTGCTAATATTTTAACATTTTAAAGCGCCAAAGTCAACACTTAAAAGAATATTTCAACAAATTTCTGCTTTTGTATTGACAAATTTGCTTTAAAGTGGTAAAGTGTTAAATAGTTTAAGCATTTAAAGCTTTAAATCATTAAAGAAGGTAGGTAGTTTTATGCAAAATTTATCTGTTTCAGTACCAAATACAACAACTATATGGATAGCTGTGCCAATGATACTGTGTTTCTTCGCACTTATGATTTGTGTCGGTATCGCATGTAGAAAGCACGCTACTGACGTAAACTCGTTTGTTCTGGGTGGTCGCGCGGTTGGTCCGTGGCTCACCGCTTTCGCGTTCGGTACATCTTACTTTTCTGCTGTTATTTTCGTTGGTTATGCTGGTCAGTTTGGATGGAATTTTGGTTTATCCTCGACGTGGATAGGACTAGGTAACGCTTTTATCGGTTCGCTTCTTGCGTGGTCTGTACTCGGGCGACGTACTCGTATCATGACTCAGCATTTAAATTCAAAAACAATGCCGGACTTCTTTGAAAAGCGCTACGATTCCAGCAAGCTAAAAACAGTTGCTTCTTTCATTGTATTTGTATTCCTAATTCCATATACAGCATCTCTTTATAATGGCTTATCTTCCCTCTTTAATAATGTATTCTATGTACCATACTGGGTAGTTGTAGTAGTTATGGCTATTTTAACAGGTTTATATGTTATTTTCGGTGGATATATGGCTACTGCTATTAATGACTTTATTCAAGGTATCATCATGCTTGTTGGCATTATCGCTGTTATCGCTTCGGTTTTACAGCAAAACGGTGGATTTAATAAAGCAGTAGAGGCGTTAGAAATTGAAGCAGGAAGCGAATACGTTTCAATGTTCGGACCAGACCCTATATTTCTTCTTTTCGTAGTTTTATTAACATCACTTGGTACATGGGGTCTTCCTCAGATGGTTGGTAAATTCTATTCTATAAAAGACGAAGGTTCGATAAAAAAAGGTACTATAATCTCAACTATATTCGCGATTATAGTAGCAGGTGGATGTTACTTCTTAGGTGGTTTCGGTAAATTGTACCATAAGGAAATGCTCAGTGCCGGATACATTTCTAAAGAAGGTGCCGTAATGTTTGACAAAGTTATTCCAACAATGCTTAGTAGTCTCGCTCCGGTTGTAGTTGCATTAATTATTGTGCTTGTACTTGCAGCATCAATGTCCACTATTTCTTCTTTAGTTCTCACATCAGCTTCTACACTTACATTAGATGTAGTTAAACCTGCTATCTGTAAAAAGAAGAAAATCGATGAAAAGAAAAGTATTCTCATTATGAGATTGTTCATCGTATTCTTCATTGCTGTATCAGCGATTATTGCTATTTTAAAAGACTCTGTATGGAAAGATTCAGTTTTTATCGCTCAGATGATGGGTGTATCATGGGGTGCTTTAGCAGGCGCTTTCCTAGCCCCTTTCCTTTATGGTTTATACTGGAAAAAGACAACTAAAGCTGCCGTTGTAGCAAGCTTTATATTTGGTACAGGTCTTGAAATAGTCCAGCTTTGCATCAGCGTAGGTTGGATTACAGTTGATGGTGGTGTGCTAGGATTTGTATTCAGAAACTCACTTTATTCAGGTGTATTCGCTATGGTAGGCGGATTGATACTGGTCCCTGTCATTAGTCTTTTCACTCAAAAAACTCTACCACGAAACATTAACGCAAAATTTGAATGTTATAACGCTGAAATAGTTACTAAAATAAAAGATTCATTAGGATAAAATAAAAGCCCGCATCGTAATGATGCGGGCTTTTATTATTTTATAAATCTGATGTCAGTTCCCAAAAAATCTAAAACTGCACACGCAGCTTTTGCACGGGACACAAATCGCTGCGAATAAATATCTTCCAGCTCT
The DNA here is from genome assembly GCA_017502425.1 of Ruminococcus sp. Taxonomy (GTDB): domain Bacteria; phylum Bacillota; class Clostridia; order Oscillospirales; family Acutalibacteraceae; genus Ruminococcoides. Next base: position 3,869 of record JAFVVB010000169.1, read on the forward strand.
TTAACGCCTAGGTTAGTGTTAATAATAACAGGCTTTCCTGAGCTTATTCTTGAATTAAACAAGTTATAAACAGCAGCACTGGTAAATTGAGTAATAAATTCCGTACCTAAATCATCGATAATCAAAAGGTCACACTCTAGAAGCGACTGCATAATCTCATGTTCTTTAGAGTAAGAGTATGAAAAATGCTCTCGCTCAAGCTTAGATAGAATATCAGGAGCTGAAACATAAACAACTGAATAGCCTTTGCTGATAACTTCATTAGCTATTGCTAAACTCAGATGGGTTTTACCAAGTCCTGTTTCACCTTTCATAAGCAGACTTTTGGATTTATCGGTGAAAGTTTTAGCATAATTCAGACAGTAATCGTAAATCTGACTCATTCTTTTGTAAGGAACTCTGCCCTTATCATCAGGAGTTTCGCTATAATAGTCTAAATTAAAACTATCAAAAGTAGATAGTGAAAGTGGAGAAATCTTATTGAGTTCATCACACGCAGTTTCACTTAGTAACTTTTTATAGCATTCACAAGTAATGGTTTTGTTATCAAGTTCTATATAACCCGTATCATCACACTTATCACATACAAAATGAGGTTCTAAGTAATCTTCAGAATAGCCATTAGAAGTCAGAAGAGTCTTCAGTTCATTCTGAAGCGCAAGGTTATTTTCTTTTAACGAATTAAGTTCAGCAACTGCATCTTTTCCATTAAGCACAGCTTTAGCGGCACTAATTCCGAAAGACGAAAGTTCACGCTCGATTTCAGCAATACGAGGAATAGCTTTATGAATTTCTGATTTTCTGTAATCAGCCATATTCAAAGCACTGTTGCGGCGGAGATTCAATTTTTCAGTTGCTATATCAAAAACTAGTTTACTATATGCCATAAATATCTTCCTTTAGTCATCAAAAAGACTATTTTTATCAAAGTCTTCCAGATTATACGATGCAGTACGCTCGTTTTTTCTAGGTGAATTCTTCTTTATATTACGAGTAGAAGCCTCGTCGTTTTTCTTTAAATCATCGAGGTTATAAATAGAAGCGTTGTTCCATTTTGATAAGATACCATTAATATACCGTATGTTATACTCGCCTTTCTGATTAACACAACGCTCGTATGCTTCGAGTATCATATCGTCAGAAAACTTCCATTCATTACACCATGTATCAGCTAAAGCAAGCTGATTTTTAGTAGGAGTTCCAATATTCTTAAGACCAAACAGTTTTGAAACTCTGCCCCATGCATTATCAGAACGTTCCATACGCTCCATCATCTGGTCAGCAAGTTCTAATGTATTAATACCTTCAGCTGCCCACACAGTTCCCATACGCTCAATAGCACGCATATTACTCTTACCTTTAGATACACAATAATTAATAAGTACTGCGAGTACATCACATGGTAAACCGTCAGTGTCATGAAGCATCACAAGTGTTGCGGTATCACCGCTTGAAAGCGGTTTAGATAAAGCAATCTGCGCTTCTTCCATCAGCTGAGCAAGCTCTTTATTTTCAGTAAGTCTTCGTGCTACGAACATAGGATCAGGACGCTGAGCACGAGAAACTGCACGCGGTTTAGCTTTAAGCTCTGTTTTCACAGGCTCTGATTTCACTTCAGATGACACAGGCTTAAGTATTAAATCATCAAAAGACACAAGTCCTCGTTCAACCCAGAATTCAACAGCATTTTTCACCTCATCAGGATGCACAGATAAAGCCTTTGATATACTATCAGCATCATTATCAACATCGCTGTTTCGAAGTATATACAAAAGCACTTTAAGCTGTGATTCAGTTGCAAGTTTCAAATGGGTGTCAACCAGTGAAGACGGAACAGCAAATACACTATTCCAAGCACCCAGGTTAATTTTGTAAGACATAACATCAACTTCCAAATAAAATTTCTTGCTTTCTTGGACTTGTCATAGTATTTTATCATATTTTATCACTTAATGCCATAGTTTTTATAAAATAAATAATATATAACATACTTTGCTTGACTAAGCTGAATCAAGATACTATAATTTTAGAAAACTTTACGGAGGATTTATTATGAAATATACATATATACCACGTGGTGTCTGCTCACGCATGATTGAGGTTGAGTTAGAAGACG
>JAFVVB010000170.1 GCA_017502425.1 Ruminococcus sp.
AGCCTGAGCTAATAATGTAGCAGTAGTAGTACCATCACCTGCGATATCGTTAGTTTTAATAGAAACTTCTTTTACAAGCTGTGCACCCATATTCTCGAACTCATCCTCAAGTTCAATTTCTTTAGCGATAGTTACACCGTCGTTAGTAATGAGTGGTGCACCGAACTTTTTATCAATAACAACGTTTCTGCCCTTAGGACCGAGTGTGATTTTTACGGTATCAGCAAGCTTGTCGATACCGCTTTGAAGCGCTTTTCTTGCTTCTTCACCATATGCAATCTGTTTAGCCATAATAATATACCTCCTATTATTCTACAATAGCTAAGATATCGCTCTGACGAACGATAGTGTATTCTTCGCCGTCAATCTTAACTTCAGTACCGGCGTACTTAGAAGCGATAACTTTATCGCCCACTTTGACGTACATCTTAACTTCACTTCCATCAACAATGCCACCCGGACCAACAGCAACTACGTTAGCGTACTGAGGTTTTTCCTGAGCCTGAGATGATAAAACGATACCTGAAGCGGTAGTCTGTTCAGCGTTATCGAGCTTTAAAACAACTCGATCAATCAACGGTTTAATAGTCATTCTATATAGCCTCCTTAGGATAAACAAAGAAATTAGCACTCGCGCTTTTCGAGTGCTAATTATATTTTATACCATATTATGTAAAAAATCAAGTGTATTTTGTCACTTCACAATTATTTTACAATTCGTTTTTATTCAATCAGAGCAGTTTCTTTAATCTCGTCAGGCAAAGTGATTTTCAACTTTTCCATAGCTTCTTTATTTATATGCAGATAGCACTCTGAAATATACGCAATTGGAATATCACTAGGTTTAGCTCCGGCGGTAAGAATATCAAGCGTCATATCACCGGCAGCACAACCAACAGAAGCGTAATTAATAACACTTGTGGAAAAACAGCCTTTTTCAAGCATAGTTAAGTTACCACAAACAATCGGGATACCATTTTTATATGAGAAATCAACGATAGTTTTGAGATTCTTGTTAACAAATCCATCAACAGGAGCGTAAATAACATCTACCCCATCACTCTTCATTACATCGAGTGAAGCAGCAATCTCTTTAGCGTTTTCTACCGGATACTTAGCGTATGGGATATTGATATTTTCCATCTGGGCTTCTTTCTCGCCTATCAATGCCTGAGTAACAGAAGATTCGCTGGTAGCAGTATAAATAGCTCCGATTTTCTTACACTTTGGAAACAACATCTTTATGCTGTCAATCTGCTCAAAGCAGTGAGTATAGTCATCACATACACCGGTTACGTTACCACTAGGGTTTTCGTTAGACTTAATATACTCTTCTTTTTCGGGCTCTGAGATAGCGCCGAATACAATAGGAATATCAGATGTTTTAGAAGCAGCAATTCTGGTAGCAAAAGGACCGATAGCAAAAATCAAATCGTATTCCTCATCAACAAAACGCTGAATCGCAGCCTCACACTTAGCGTTATCTTCTTCTAAAACGTAGTCAAGATTAATGTTATTACCATTAACGTACCCGTTAGAAGCAAGTTCAGCAATAAAGCCTTGATATACATTGTTACAGTTATCAACGTCACTGTGCTGAATAATACCTATATCGTACTCAATCGGTGGAGCAGTAGGCTCATCAACAGTAGCAACCGAATCAACAGTAGCAACATCATTTTTCGTTTTTTCAGGTTTTATGAACGATGCGCGATAAACAGCATAACCCACACCGCATAATATACCGATAATCAGTATGACATTAACAATAAGAACCAGATGTTTTTTCATAAAAACCATCCTTTCTTCGTTTTTATATACCGCTTGCATTGTACTCTAATAACCATAATTTGTCAAATTCAGGACATAAACAGCCAATTCTAAGCTATAAAAAACAAAAAAGCACCCCGAATACACGGAGTGCTATATACTTAAAAAACTAAGTTTCGTCCTCAGAAATTGCATTAGAAAAACATGATTCAAGATAAATGATGTGAGATACCGCTATAATAGCACTTCTGAGCATTTTCTTTTCCACTGAAGAAGAATTACCGATTTTATCAACGCTATCTTTCAGTCCAAACTGAAAAGACAGCATGTTCTCAAGTTCCATACAGAAATAATCATATGCAACAGGATCGCTGTACACCTTCTGCTGATTAACAAATAGCACAGAAATATTCTCAAGTGAAATAACATTCTTCAAGACAGTAATAGCGATAAGATGACCTATATGATCTACAAAATACTGCTTTTGTTCAGGATTTTTAACAAGTCCCATTTTAACGTAATTTCTAATCATAGAACTCGTTATTTCAAAACCAATAGGTTCAAGGTAGGTGTTGATGTATTTAGTTGTTTGTTCCAGATACAGTCCAACGTCAGGAATCTCGTTAAAGCGAGGCAAACGAAACCCCGACACACTTTCGACTGATACGTTATTCTTAGTACTTTTCATACGAGATATTATACATATATTCACAAATTTGTCAAGCATCACTCTGTATAAGATTTTTCGTTATCTCTTGACAGGTTTTCAAAAAACCTGTATAATAGCGTTGTTATAAAGTAAATATATTATGGAGTTGAGTATGAGTATTAATTTTAAAATCGTCGCAGATTCTTCGGCAGATGCTATAAATCTAAAAACCGATATAGCTTTTCAATCAGTACCGTTGAAAATAATCACCGATAATAAAGAATTTGTCGATAACGCTGACCTCGATATAGAATCAACTGTAAATTATCTTTTAAACTATAAAGGTAAAACCACTACTGCCTGTCCTTCTGTCAGCGATTATTTAGATGCTTTCGAAGATGCTGAAAACATTATATGTATCACTATCACAGGAACCCTGTCAGGTAGCTATAACGCGGCATGTATCGCAAGAGATGAATATATTGCAAAATATCCAGACAAAAACGTTTATGTTATCAACTCTTTATCAGCAGGTCCACAGTTAAAACTACTGATAGAAAAAGCTATTGAACTAGTCAATAACGGCAATAGTTTTGATGATATATGCTCGTATCTTAATAACTATATGAACTACACTGGACTCACTTTCTCACTCGAGTGTCTTAACAATCTCGCACGAAACGGCAGATGCAACCCAATTATCGCTAAAGCAGCCGGACTACTGGGCATCAGAATAGTCGGCAAAGCAAGCGATATCGGAGATTTACAACCACTCGATAAACCTAGAGGAGCTCAAAAAGCTTACATAAAACTTTTTGATAGAATGGTTAGCGAAGGATATAATGGAGGCAAAGTAAGAATTGACCACTGTTTAAATGAAGAGGGAGCAAACACTTTAAAGACTCTTATCAAAAACAAGTTCCCAAAAGCAGATGTAAAAATTGACATCACCTACGGTTTATGTAGTTTCTACGCTGAAAACGGCGGTATGCTCGTAGGTTTTGAAAAGAATATGTAAATAAAAATGCACCTAGGATTAATCTCCAAGGTGCATTAATTATTTATTCAGATTTTCAGTATATCAGTACAGTATTTATCAATATCAAAAGAATCCAGAACGCTGTCCTTTCTAAGATACAACGGATGATGCGGATGACCTTTAACGGATATTTTACCAGCACTATACCATAAAGCGTTATACCTCTTTCCTATCTCCGCCATAGAAAGTACGCAATCAGAAAGATAATCACGCTTTTCGATTATACTTCCCCATGCAGCCCATATTGAAGGTTGAGAACCGGAAAGTTTCAGTACATATTCAAAAGCTTTCATATTTTCAGAATGCAAAAAAGGATTAAACTCTCGTTCCATATCATCCGGATTAGTAGCACGCTGCGCGTATACGTTGAACATAATAAAACTATCAAATCCGTTATGCAAAGCGATTCTCTCAACAGATTTCAACGTATTATCGAGGTCATCAGGAGCAGCAGTAGACGGGTTTATACCGATGCAAATAAGGGGGGTTTCCCCTTTTGTACCCAGAATATATCTGTATTCGCTATAAAAATCAGGCACATAGAGCCATCTGTTCACATCGTACTCCTCAGGATGCTGGACTTTCAGTGCTTTTTCAAATGTCAAAACATCAATTTCAAGCGTATCTACTGATGGAATATGCATAATTTCCTCCAAAAATGTAGTATGCAGAAATTATAACACACACATAATAAAAAGTACACAAAAAAAAGATAGGCGGACACATTCGTGTCCGCCTAAAATATCAGCAAAATGTTTTAAGATTATTCCACAGTAAACTTTTCACCAATTTCATACTCAATATCAAGCTGAGCAGAATATCTCTGGATAAAAGTAGCATCCATTACGTTTACTAATTCGTCAGCATCAACGTCAGCAGCGAGTAAAGCAGTTCCTTCAATCACAGCCTGCTGAGCAGCGAATTTCTGGATAAGCGTAGCATCCATTACGTCAACAACTTCATTTGCGTCAGCATCGCCTAAATAATACTCGACAGGATCAACTTTATCTGTTGATTCTTCATCGTCACCCTTACCAGGAATTGGAGTAGGGATAAATGTAGGTGTCCAGTAACCTACTGTCCAGTTACCGTTAGCATCTAATTTGTCAAGCCATACACCTGAATTTGTAGGAACAGAAAGGTCAGCAGTCTGGTTAGAGCCACCGCCGTTACCATTGTTGATAATATACATATTATACTGATCAGGAACATAACCTACGAACTGTTTCTCACCGTAGCCGTTATCATCAGTAACCTTCTTCATAGGTGTACCAGGCCATGCTTCGAGATAGTCCTCTGTGCCCTCAACCCAGCAATAAATGTAAGCTTCACTCCAAGTTTTTGAAGAAAGAACGAGTGTTGTGTAACCTTCAAACTCAGGATACTGACCAGCAGCCCAGTTTACAGGAACATCGTAAATACCACCATCAGGAAGCTCTGGGATAACAGGCTCTGTATCTTCAGCATAGTAGATACAAGCGATACCGGTTGAACCGATAGCACCAGTGATTTTACCGTCAGCAACTTCAAATCTGTTATTTGTGATAGAATCGATATATGTACCATCAGCAAGAGTGTTATTCTTTACAGAAACAGTCTTTGTTGTACCGCTGAGGTTAACGAGAGTAGCACCTAAGTTACCACGTTCGATGATAGTAACTTTATCTTCAACGTAGTTATACTCAGAAGCTTCACCGAAATAGTTATCAAACTGGTTAACCGCCTTAACTTCAGGAGCAGTCCAGCTAGTAAGAGCTGCATCACCCAATGTGATGTTAGCACAGATAGCTTCGATAGCAGGTTTATCAGCACCGGTTCTATCGTCTGGACGAGCAAAGTATACGCCAGTGATAGTCTGTCTAGCAGCTGTTAAAGCCCAGATTTTGTTTCTCTGCTGAACTGTGAGTGATGATGTACCACCATCAATGTATGTATCGTGGGACTCGTTCCACTGAATAACATTTTCTTTAGTGAAGTTAACAGTTGTTGGATCGCAACCGTCTTTTTCTGACTGATAGTAAGGAATCGGATTACCACCGTTACCGTTCTTCTGAACAGCGTCTTTGATTCCCCAGTATGAACCTGAGTCAGTAACGTCCATTAACTCTGTGTACTCAGAGAATGCACGACCATCGCCGCACTTATTGAGGATTTCGCCGTATGCGAAACACTCTTTATCAGGATAGTTAGCTCTTAATTTCTGGAGTGTATCCTCCCAGAAGTCAGAAGCAAAGAATGTATCGTGAACTGTTTCTATATGCTTAGCAGCATCAAAACGGAAACCATCAGCACCAGATTCAACGAGCTCTACAAAGTAATCATAGATAACATCCTGAACGAGCTGTGTTTCAGTAGCAAGGTCAGGAAGACCTGATGTACAGTGCTGTGTTAAGTCTTCTTCGATATCGTAATCAGACCAACCGTCCCAGTAGTTCTCTTTATATGTCATATCAACCCATGGATCGTGGAAAGCTTTAGCAGCCAAGAGTTCAGGCTCGAACTCAGCAGCACGTGGGTTAACGTGATCCATAGGATCAGTAGAATCGTTATCGTAAACGCCGATATGGTCGTCATCAGTACCCATATGGTTGATAACAGCATCAACGATAACCTTAAG
>JAFVVB010000171.1 GCA_017502425.1 Ruminococcus sp.
GGACTATTTCATGATTTATCTAAATATTCGCTGACGGAGTTTTTACCGAGCGCTAAATACTATCAGGGCACCCGCTCACCAAATGACAAAGCACGAGAAGATCTCGGATACTCCAGCGCATGGATTCACCATATGGGCAGAAACCGCCACCATTTTGAGTACTGGCGTGACTACTCACCCATTCACAAGGGCAGAATGGTGCCAGTGAAAATGCCACTGAACTTCCTTGTTGAAATGTTCTGTGACCGTGTTGCTGCGAGTAAAATATATCAGGGTGAAAGCTACACCGACTCCAGCGCCTACGACTACTTCATGGCAGGAAAACCACGCCGTGTCGGTATGATGCACGAAGAAACATCAGACACTTTGGAAGAACTTTTATTAATGCTTAAAAACGAGGGCGAAGAAAAAACCTTTGCTCACATCAGAAAAATGCTGAAGGAATATAAAAATGACTCAAAACGTAACGCTCGTCGCTAAGGCGATAAAAGAACTCTATGGCACTAATGAAGATAAAATCCGCCGATTCGCAAGCGTCTATACGCTCGCAAAATCTATCGGTGAACTCGAAAAACTTCCCGAGCAAACTCAGGAATATCTGGAAATAGAATCCATCGTGTATAATATAGATTCGTCTATATACGGTGAATCAAAATCAGAGTTTTTAAAAGATATGATGGTAAAGCTAGGTATTGAGTACGACATCATCGACCGTGTGTGCTATGTAGCTGAAAACTTCAATGATTTGGAGCACATCACGGGACTTGACCACCAGATTCTACTGGAAGTACATATGCTGATGAAGTTCAAAGAAAAACGTTATCCTATCAACGAAATCATCAAAAAAACCGATGAGCTTTTCATCACTAACTATGGCAAAGCTTTCGTCAAAAAGGCTTTCAGAATCTGATTTTTAAAGTAAATATTGTTACATAAAGAAAAGGCACTTCATACGAAGTGCCCTTTTTTTATTCATCATCGTCTAAATATGTTTCTACTATATATCTCGGTCTTGCTTTGGTTTCTAAGTATATTTTTCCGATATACTCACCGATAACACCGATAGCAAGTAGCTGAAGTCCGCCTATCGCCCATATAGAAACCGCAAGCGAAGCCCAACCAACTTCAGTAGCGCCCATAAAATAACGCACCAAAGTGTAAATAAGCATCGCAATACTAACTAAAAAGATTAAAAGCCCGATTTTCGCTATGAGTTTAATCGGTCTGATAGATAGTGATGTAACTCCCTCAACTGCTAAAGCTATCATATCTTTGAGCGAATACTTACTTTCACCGTAAAGTCGCTCTTTTCTCTCATATGTCACTATTGCAGATTTATATCCTACCATCGGAACCATTCCGCGTAAAAAGAGATTGACTTCCTTAAACTGAGAAAAGCTCTCAAGCGCTCTTGCACTCATCAATCTGAAATCTGCGTGGTCTACTACGATTTTAGCTCCTAGATGATTGAGTATTTTATAGTACATTTTCGCGCTGAAACGCTTGAAAAAGGTATCGCTGTCACGCTTTGAACGTACACCATAAACAACGTCACAGCCATCTTCATACTTTTCTATCATTTCGTCAAAAACGTCTATATCATCCTGAAGGTCAGCATCAATAGAAATAATTGCATCGCATTTATCTTTCAGTGTCATAAGACCACACAGTAAAGCGTTCTGGTGTCCGCAGTTGCCGGTGAGCTTAATGCCCTGAACCATCTTGGTTTCGTCGTGGAGTTTACCTATAATCTCCCACGTACGGTCTTTTGAACCATCGTCGATAAAAACGATTTTGCTGTCATCAGATACTGTACCCTTACCGATCATTTCATTTAATTTATGAAGAAGCTTATGTGCAGAATCTTTTAATACTTCCTCTTCGTTATAACACGGAACAGCGATATATAGTTTAGTCATCGTCAACCTCCGTACTAAGCGAAAATTTCATTAAGTTTCTGCGCAATCAACGGTATGTAGAATTCTTCGTATCCGAGCTTATTCGGATGAACAGAATCGCCCTTCTCACAGTTTTTAGTATGCACTGTGTACTCGGATTTTATCAACTCGTCGTGTGCATTAAAATTAGTATCGCTGAACACATCAGCCACGTTTACTTGCCATTTTTCGCATATATCGAGAGCAAGCTCACCGAAGTGAACTTCGTTTCTCTCAAGTGAGAATTTCATATTATGTGCTCTTACATAAAGCACAGGAACATCAGCAAATTTATCATCTATAAGTCCTAATGTATACTCCATACCGCTCCAAAAATCAGCTCTGCCGTGATTTTTATATTCAAAGTCATCGCTTACTTCACCTGGTGCTACCTTCCTCATATCGTTAGTACCACCGTCTAAAAGTATAACGTCCGCTTTTTCTTTATTCTTAATTGCTGCGATAACCTGATTTGAAATCTGTTCTCTGTCTCTGACGTATCCAAAAGTAGAACCACCTTTTGAATAATCAACGGCTTTCATCATATATTTTTTCTCTAGTAAATCAGCGATACCTTCGTTGAAGTTACCGTCACCGTGCATGATACTATCACCAAATGAAAGTACGGTTTTACCTTTAAGTACTTTGAGATATTCAAGTTCTCCTAATATATAGTCAACCTGATCCTGAGTGATATATCCGTAAGGATCGAAACAGTTGTTTTCGTTCAGTTCAATAAAGCCAAGCTCTACGCATGTGGCTGCCTGCTTTTTATCTTCAATCATAGCGAAATCTGAACAGCTTAGTTTATAGTTTCTCGGATATCCTGCCGCCATAACCAGAGTAGTTGAGACGTACTGTCTGGTAGCAGGTGCATACTGACCGAAGCCTTTGCTGACACCGCCTATGTATCCGTTTTTAGCAGCAGTTACAAAGTACTCACTATTATCGTAGTACTTACTGTCTATGTAAGATTTTACAGAAAAATCGTTTTCGTCAACTATCGCTACTTCTAAGGTGTCGAGCAGTCCGCATATCCATTCACTTCGTGTGACGATAGTATCAGAGTATGTGGAATCAAGGTAATTTGAGTAGCCTTTGCACACTAAATATGTGTGCTCACCGATACCAGCGTTTTGACTTACCGTACTAAGTGCCGACTCAACATCGTCTTCGCCCTCAAAGTACGGGTCATGTAAAATGCCGTTATCAATAACAGCTTGCGTGGTAGGAGTAGCAGTAGCGCTGTTTACGACAGCACAAGAACAGCAGAAGCATACTACTCCTACTGTCAGCATCAATATTAAAGAAATTGTAATTAACTTCTTTAAATTTACACTCATACCTTGTACTTACCTTTTCTTTTTTTCTTACCCTTTTTTCGGAACAATA
>JAFVVB010000172.1 GCA_017502425.1 Ruminococcus sp.
ACTCGCTACCTCCACCTTGGCAAGGTGGCGCTCTACCAGATGAGCTACATCCGCAAATATTGGTGCCTCCGGACGGAATCGAACCATCGACACGGGGATTTTCAGTCCCCTGCTCTACCGACTGAGCTACAGAGGCAAATATGGCGACCCGGAACGGGCTCGAACCGTCGACCTCTAGCGTGACAGGCTAGCGTTCTAACCAACTGAACTACCGGGCCATATGTGGTGGGAACAACAGGGCTCGAACCTGTGACCCTCTGCTTGTAAGGCAGATGCTCTCCCAGCTGAGCTATGCTCCCACACCGTTCGCCTCTTATTTGCGACGGGTATTATAATACAACACCCACCGATAAAAGTCAAGACTTTTTTTAAATTTTTTTTATTTTTTTGAAAGAATAGCTTGCAGGTCAGATTCAGAGAACTCAAACGTCTTATTACAGAAGTGGCATCCCGCCTTAGCTCCGTGGTCTTTTTCTATCATATCTCTAATCTCTTCTTCAGGCATAGATTCAATTAATGATGCGATTTTTTCTTTAGAACAACCACAGACATATTTAACTTCAAACTCGTCAAGCACCTCTACTTCAAAGCCATCAAGTGCTTTTTTACACATTTCAAGAGTTGACATACCTTTAGCAAGCATAGTAGTAACTGACTCAAGCTTTGAAATATTTTCCTCGAGCTTAGTGATAGTATTATCATCAGCACCAGGTAAAAGTTGAATAAGTAAACCACCTGACAAAAGCACCTGAGAGCTATCTTTATCAATCAACACGCCTAAAGCACAAACAGTAGGTATCTGTTCACTCTGAGCATAGTACGCAGCTATATCTTCAGCTATCTCACCTGAGCTAAGTTCAATCTGACCGATATATGGTTCTCCGCTACCTAAATTACGCATAACATTCAGCACACCGTTTTTACCAACAGCTTCAGCCACATTAAGCTTACCGTTATCGTAGTGCGTAGAAGGACAAGAAGGGTTAGAAACGTAGCCTTTAACATTACCGAATGAATCAGCAACAGCTATAACAGGACCCAACTCACCGTCACCTGCTACTCGTAAATTAATAGAAGCATCCTTGCTTTTAAGCATAGCACCCATCATAGATGTCGCAGAAAGCAATCTTCCCAAAGCAGCTGAAGCCACCGGAGAAGTCCTATGAATTATACTGGCTTTATACACTATATCAGTGGAATCGATGGCTGATGCCATAATCGCTCCGTCTGATGTGATACATCTTATTATTTTATCCATATTATCATCACCGTAAAATTATTACTTTTTTCTAGCAATATATATTATTCTTTGATCATCGTCTTTAGGAGTATCAAACGTCATGTCTGAAAAACGCTCTACTACTTCAAAAGACGCATTATTAAGCATTGCAGTTATTTCTTCGTCGCTGTAAGCTCTTTCTGAAAAGTGTTCTGAGCTACGATAGTACACTTTACCATCTTTTTCGAAAAAATCAAGTTCAACATCAATAATGTTATTTTCTTTTAAGGAATTTTGCCATACACAGAACACATCATCAGCATCGTACACGAAAGTATTATCAGCTAAAACCTTATTGTGCTTATATATAGTATTAACATCAAAGAGAAAGTATCCTCCCGGATTCATAAACAAAGAAACTTTATCAAAAGTTTTCTGAACATCTTCTATATTAGTAAGATGATTAATACTATCGAGTGTACAGATACATGTATCAATGGTCCCATATAAATCGAGATGCTGCATTTTCTGACATAAAAAGAGAATCTGAAGTTCATTATCAGACGCCTTTTCCATAGCGTGTGACAACATTTCGTACGAGGCATCAACTCCGTAGATATCGACACCACATTTTTTAAGCTCAACAGTAAGCTCGCCTGTACCGCACGCTAAATCAAGGCTCAACCCCATATCGTGGTCAAGCCTTTCAAAAACATCCAGTATATATTTGCATCGGCTTTTATAACCGACGTTTTGCATTAGTACATCATAATATTCTGAAAAAGAATTATAGCTGGATGACATAGCAACGCATCCCCCTATTACTTATCCTCGAGTCTTTCAAAAACCAAATCATAGCCACCGCTGTTTTCATAATTTAAAGAACGGTTAACTCGGCTTATAGTAGCAGTAGAAGCACCGGTTTTAGAAACGATTTCGCTGTAAACCATATTATCTTTAAGCATTTTTGCAACAACAAAACGCTGCGACATAGATTTAACTTCAGGTATGGTACAAAGGTCTTTAAAAAACATAGCACACTCTTCTCTGGTTTTCAGAGTGGCAATAGCGTCAAATAAAAGATCTGTGAATTCGTCGTTGAGTTTTTTAGGCATAATTAAACTCTCCTGTTTCATAATTTAATGCACTAAAATTTTAACACATAAAACCGTAAAAGTAAAGAGAAAAAACACAAAAGGAAATGCCCCTGTACATTAAGGGGCAAATTATCAGAATATATACCACAGCTGTCCACAGATAAATCCGAGAATCACACCACCTAAAAGCAGTATCGTAGTAATAAATATATTCTCTTTTAAGTTTTTATTCAATCTGAAAAGCACGAGCAATCCGACGCCTGCGTTAGTCATTAATCCTGAAAGCATCGCTCCCGGTGTAATGGCATCTTCCACAAAGAGATTAGTAATAAGTACAGATACAGAACAGTTAGGAATAAGTCCTACTAATCCCGAAATAATCTCAGCCACAAACGGCGTAGTCATAAAAACGCCAGAGAAAAAGTCATTACCGAAAAATTCAAAAATACAGTTTAGCGCAAACGATACTATTATAATAAGTATGAGAACTTTTATAGTATGCTTTAATGCTGACAGGAAAATATTCTCGTGACAGTCGCACTGTTCCTGCTCGCAGAAATCGTGGATATGGTCACCTGATGTAACTCTGCTTTTCTTTAAAACACGGAAAGTGATATCAACAATAAAACCAAAAATCGCAGCACCAAGAATTTTAAAAAGCAAAATTTTAAATATAACTTTTGGTTCCACATCGCTCGATAATAAAATAGGAAGCATCTCATCGGATGTCGATAAAAATACCGCTAACATCGTACCAAGGGTGACGATATGAGCAGAGAAAAATCCAGCTACTGCCCCTGAAAAACCACACTGAGGAATAGCACCGATAAGCGAACCAATAGCTGGCCCTGCGTATCCGACTTTAGCAACTGTACGGTTAAGTTTCTCCCCCGCTTTGAGTTCTAAGTACTCCATCAAAAGATACGCTAAGTATAATATAGGTGTCATTTTCAGCGCATCTATGACAGTTTCTAAAATAATATCTATCATATTAACCTCTTTTATATACGAAGTTTTTACGAATGATATGATAACAAATATTAAAAATAACGTCAATGATGGAAATAATATTTCCAAAATTTAAGCAAAAAAGCACTTGACAACACCCTGCTCTTGTGCTAAAATTTGCTTTGCAAGTTACGGAGAGGTGTCCGAGTGGTTTAAGGAGCTAGTCTTGAAAACTAGTGATCCCGCGAGGGACCAAGGGTTCGAATCCCTTCCTCTCCGCCATTTTTTTATAATTTTATAATTATAAGCACTTTGGTTATGGAGGATTACTCAAGTGGCCAAAGAGGCTCCCCTGCTAAGGGAGTAGGCCGGGAAACCGGTGCGAGAGTTCGAATCTCTTGTCCTCCGCCAAAAAGAAAGCACTAACCTTTATGGTTGGTGCTTTTCTTTTTTGTATGATACACGGATTCGAACTCGCTGAAGAATCCTTTATATTTGGCTAATATAGTCAAAATTTACTCACTTTTTTCTATTTGACACACTTTCTACTAATTGTTATAATTTTTAGTAATCTGGGGCGGGCCTTGGGGCTTGCCCTACTCTTATTTTTGGAGGATTATTATGTCAAAACTTGAAAATTTAACTCCTCAGAGAGTTTTTCACTATTTCGAAGAAATCAGCTCTATTCACAGAGGCTCTGGTGATAGAGATGCAATATCACAGTATTGTATTGATTTTGCAAATTCTCATAACCTTGAGTACTTTACTGATAACGAAAAGAACGTTGTTATATATAAAGACGGTACTAAAGGTTATGAAAACGCCGAACACATTATTTTACAGGGGCATCTTGACATGGTGTGTCAAAAAACTGAAGAGTGCACTATCGACTTTTTAAATGATGGCTTAGATATTTATATAGATGGTGATTTCATCAAAGCTAACGGTACAACTTTAGGTGCTGACAACGGTATCGCTGTTTCAATGGTACTCGCTATTTTAGAAAGTGACGATATCGCTCATCCTCCTATCGAAGCTATTTTCACTACTGATGAAGAAACCGGTATGTACGGAGCTAAGGGACTTGATATGAGTATTCTCAAAGGCAGAAGAATGGTTAATATCGACTCTGAAGAAGATGATTGCATCACGGTTTCATGTGCTGGTGGCTCTGATTTCAAAGCATTTACAAAGCTGAATCGATCAAAGAAAATCGGCGATAAGGTTACTATTACGTTAAAAGGTCTTCGTGGTGGTCACTCAGGAATTGAGATTAACTCAGGTAAACTCAACGCTAATAAAGTTATGGGTAAAGCTCTTAAAACACTTTCAGATAAACTTGACTTTGAAATCATCAGCATCGATGGTGGTGATAAGCCAAATGCTATTACCAACAGATGTGAAGTGGTTATGTGTGTAAATGGCGATTACAAAGACACTTTAAATAAAACACTCAACGAAGTTAAAGATGGTATCATAGAAATTGTAGAAAACTGCGGTTTTGAGTTAAGAATCATTAATGATTGCGAATGCGAAACTTTAGGCAGTAAGTTAACACAGGATATCTGCGATATATTATACACAACTCCTAATGCTGTTATCAAAATGAGTGACAGCATAGAAAACTTGGTTGAAACATCTTTAAATCTCGGCGTACTTTACACAGATGATGATTCCCTTGTTTTCCACTATGCTCTAAGAAGTAATAAAAAAGCAG
>JAFVVB010000173.1 GCA_017502425.1 Ruminococcus sp.
AGTTGATGGTTTTTTCACGGATACTATTCCTATTTATTACGGAAGTTCTAATATAGCTGATATTTTCAATCCAAAAGCATTCGTCAATCTGAACGATTATCCTGATTTTGATTCTGCCATAGAAAGAATTTTAGAGATCGATAATAATGATGAGTTGTATCTTGAAATGATAAGACAACCGATTTTTAATAATCCAAAATACCCTGAAGAATTGATGAAAAATATGGAGGATTACTTATGTCATATTTTTGATCAAGAACCACAGAATGCTTACAGAAGAGCTCGTATATATTCGCCACAAAAGCACGAAGAGTTTATGAAACGATCCATTGAACGAGCGGAAAAGATGGATATCGAGGGAATACCATATAGACCATGTAGTGGAAAGACTGATAAAGATATTGCTATAAATTATTTCAGGAATTTACCAAAGCGTGCAATTAATAAATTAATCGCTAAATGTAAAAAAGGGTAAAATGGGATTTTTCAGCATTATGCGGATTGAAAAAACTTTGAAAATAAAGTAGTGAAAATAACAATACATTTATAAATTATCGAGGTTCAGGAGATTTACATTATGGCTATGGTCAGTATTGTAGTACCAATATATAACGTTGAAAAATATCTGCGTGAGTGTGTCGATAGTATTGTTGATCAGACATACCGTAATTTGCAGATCATACTTGTTGATGATGGTTCTCCTGATAACTGTGGCGTTATCTGTGACGAATATGCAAAGCGTGATGACAGAGTGGTTGTACTCCATTGTGAAAATGGTGGACTATCTATTGCACGAAACAGAGGATACGAGGTTTGCAAAGGTGAGTATGTACTGTTTGTGGATAGCGACGATTATCTCGAAAATAATGCCATTGAAGTTCTGGTTTCTAATATGCAGAAAGATAATATTCAAATGCTGTTTTATGATGCGCTTTCATTTGATGATACAAACGATAATGTATCGGATGATGAAATCAATAAATACATAAGGAAATACGATTATTCGACAGTATGCAGAGGATCTGATTTGTTTCTTGATTTATTAAAGAATGATGAATACCGATCACCTGTTCAGTACTGTTTGTTTGAAAAAGCATTTCTCGATGATAATAAGCTCACATTTCATAAAGGAATACTGCATGAAGATGAAGAGTTTACCTTTTTGTCTTTGCTATACGCAAAACAAGTAAAACATATTCAAGCAATACTTTACCATCATCGTTTCCGCAGTGATTCTATTATGGGAGCTAAAACCTCTAAGAAAAATACAGACGGTTATTATGAGATATTAAAGTTTCTTATAGAAAAACGTGATGAGTTTCTGACAGATTCTGATGTATCAGCAGCGTACAAAGTAGGTGTCGCAAGACTGGTTGAGATTCTTTTTGGTCGTGCGCGAGTTTCAGTAGACGGTAAAAGTAATCACACAAAAATACAAATCAAAGATATTAAAAGTACGCTGCGTAGGTTGAATTACTTCGATAGTGCTGAGGTAAAGATGGCAGCACTTGACAAAAAACACAGAAAAGCTTCTATAAAGAAACTGAAAATTCGAGCGTATTCTGTTGTTGTACCTATTTTGCGTTTTCTAAAACTGAAATAAATTATAATTACTACTTATAGATAGAGGATGTTTCATTGGGCTCATATTTATATATTGATATACTCAATTTTATATTGTTATTCCTATTGATTGATCTAATAAACGGTATACATAATCGTTATCTGACAAAGAAGCTGAAAAGTGGAGTTTTATCAATTACTGTTTTTGCTTTTATAGCGTTTTCAGTCAGCTTAGCTACTTCATTTTTTGTTTTTGCAAAGATAGCATTATTCGTTACTATTGTTATTGTGTATTTTTTGATTGGTTTTTTCAGAGTGCACATAAAGCACTTGAATCAGTACACTGATGTCGAGTGTGGTAAAGAGCCTGTCTTTTCAAAGAAGAAAGTAATGATTTTAGTACCACACGAAGATGATGATATTAATCTTGCGGGTGGAATAATTGAACAGTATCTTAAGTACGGCTCAGATGTTTATGTTGTTTTCGCTACAAACGGAGACGGAGATAAAAGATACGATATGTCCCAAATGGGCTTCGTACGTATGGAAGAGGCGATAAAAGCACTCGGAATGCTCGGTGTACCTGAAAAAAATATCATTTTTCTCGGGTACGGAGATGGATGGGATGAAAATGGACCTCACATCTATAATGCATGTATGGACATTGTGGTAAAATCAAACTCTGGAAGAACACATACATATGGGCTTGAGACCCATTATGCGTACAGTAATAATCAAAGCTACACTTACTCGCATTATTATGATGATATAAAGCATCTTTTATTAGAATTTAGACCTGATGTGATATTTTGTGTAGATTATGATACACATCCTGACCATAGGGCATTATCTATGCTTTTTGAAAAGGTTATGGGGGATATTCTGAAATCCACAGACTACAAGCCTGATGTATACAAAGGCTTCGGATACCGTACAGCATGGGGTAGTGCTCCTGATTTCTCTGAATCATTAAATATCAAGTCCACTGTTAATTGTCCTTCAAAAAATGATGTGGAGCTATACAGTTGGGATGAACGAGTTCGTTTTCCTGTTGATATTAATTCTCTCAACAGACAACTTATTGATTCAAAGTTGTACAGGGCATTGTCAATGTATGCCTCTCAAAATGCAACCGATAGTTCTTCAAGGATAATCAATGGTGACAAAGTGTTTTGGAAGAGAAGAACAGATTCTGTACTTTATGATGCAGATGTTGTTGTGTCTTCAGGAGATAAAGATAAATTGACTGATTTTATGTTGCTTGACTGTAATAATCTAATTGAGCACGGAGATTGTCCTTTCGATGGTGTTTGGTGCCCCGATATAGATGATAGAGAAATGTCAGTAAATGTTACATTTGAAGAAAAAAAATACATAAGTCATATTGCTTTATATGATAATCCATCACCAGATGATAATATAGTAAATGCAATTATTGTACTGGATGATGGCACTGTTATTAACACTGATAAGCTTAACCCTTTTGGTCAGGCAAGCGTCTTTTCTGTTGATAAACAGATCCATTCTTTTGAAGTGAAGATAGATGAGCACGAAGGAAATCATTTCGGTTTATGTGAGATAGAAGCTTTTGCCTCAGAGGATAACGGTGACTTAGAGATATACAAAATCACCGATGATAAAGACAATTTTATATACGACTATATTATCCCCGTACATGGAAATCAGGTGTTGCGAATTTATAGTAACGGTAGCAAAATGGTATTTGATGACCTTGTTTTGAAATGCGATAATAAGCGGTGCACAGCACAGCTGTGTGACGAAGAAATAGTTGTTAATTGCCCGAAAGGTCAGATGTGTCATTTGACACTTTTATCAAAGGATGGTTGTGCCCTTGACAGTGTTGTTATCAGAAATCCGAGAGGATTTGAGCGTTACTATATGAAGAATAGCGCACAATATCTCACTATTCACTCTTATCTTAATCAATCAATCAGATTGATTAAGAAGTTTTGTTTTAATCGATAATACACTTAGTTTTAAGTCGTTTTTTATACACAAAAACCGTAGAGAATTCACTTTAGCTTTTGTGTGTTCTTTAATAAAATTAACGATAATTAATTTATCAGTAGAAGGAGTTTTTATGAGTCAATCACCAACGAGAGTATTACTAGTTGTACCTGACTTTAAAAAAGGGGGGGTACAGGCAGAGGCAATGTATCCGGCAAGACTACTTAGCCGTAATGACGTCAGATTTGATGCGATTGTTCCTTCTGATGTAGTAGGATATTATGAAGATGAATTTAAAGAATACGGTCAGATTTTCAGAATGCCGATAAAGCGTAAGGCGACAAAAATTCAAAGATTTTTTTCTATTTTTACTAATTACTTTTATATAAAAAAAGAGTTGCGTAAGTTTTTGAGAACTCACAAAAAATATGATGCTATTCACGTAAGGCACCATGTTTATGCAGCTCCGTGTGTTAGTGTAGCAAAAAAAGAAGGAATACCGGTCAGAATAGCACACGCTTCAATAAATAGACCTGTCGGTAAGTATAAAGACAGATTTTTTATGACATGGTACTATGGTATTTGTGCTGCTGTTATCAGAAAGAAAGCGACTCACGTTTTTGGTGTAACTGCGGGAGCAGTAGAGTATATGGCTGGTAAAGATAACGGTATTGTTATGAAAAACCCTACTATTGCACTTGATAGATTCAATCCGGAGCTTTATCCTAATAAGAACATAGACGGTACTATCAGACTTATAATGGTAGGTAGCTTCAGTTCAAGAAAGAACCAGAAATTTACAATAGAGGTGTTGCGTGAGTTGCGCAAAACTCGTCCGGATTCTACGCTTACATTGATTGGATACCCTCGTAGCCCTAAAGAGACTTATCTTGAAGAAATGAAACAGATGATAAAAGATTATTCTCTTGAAAACAATGTACAGTTTTTGCCACAGGATACCGATATACCTTTAGCGATGTCTGAGTCAACTGTTCTTATGATGCCTTCTATTCAGGAAGGTTTACCAAATGTAGCGTTAGAAGCACAGGCTATGGGACTTCCACTTTATGTTTCGTCGGATGTATCTACTGAATGTGATTGTGGATTATGTAGATTTATCCCGCTTGAAAAAGGACCGGTATACTGGGCAGATGAATTGATAAAATATGTAGATGAACATGGTTTCGAAAAAGATTACCTTGATATGAGTGAGTGGGATAATAAGAAGATATGTGAAGACTAT
Organism: Ruminococcus sp.; assembly: GCA_017502425.1. Classification (GTDB taxonomy): domain Bacteria; phylum Bacillota; class Clostridia; order Oscillospirales; family Acutalibacteraceae; genus Ruminococcoides. Next base: position 4,775 of record JAFVVB010000173.1, read on the forward strand.
CTGGAATATTATCGAGGTAATAAATAACGCAGGAGGTAAATAGTGTTATTCTCGTTTATAGTACCGGTATATAATACAAGTAAGTATTTAGATGTATGTATAAACTCACTGTTGTGTCAGACGGGTGCCGATTTTGAAATTCTACTTGTTAATGATGGTTCTACTGATATCAGCGGTAGAATGTGTGATGAGTATTCAAAGAAGTATCCAAATATCGTTCGTGTTATTCATAAGGAAAATGAAGGTTTATTATTAACGCGTCGAAGAGGGTTTAAAGAAGCAAAAGGTGACTGGTTTATCTGTGTGGATTCTGACGATTATGTGAGTGATGATCTGCTATTAAATGTAGTTGCAGTAATAAATGATTGTTCACCGGATATGGTTATGTATAATTTTCAGTATTTCACAGATGATGGAAAAACATCTGCCTCCAGACTTGATATTGAAAACATGTCTGTTTATGTGAGTAAGCAAAAAGATGAGATATATAAATATCGTTTGCTTACAGATGATGTGAATAGTTTATGCTGTAAAGCGGTTAAGCGGGAGATAGTAGATATTGATGCTGATTATAGTAACTGTGGTATAAAAAATATGAGTGAAGATGCAGTACAGGTGTTACCGCTATTTACTAACGCAAATAAAATAGTCTACCTCAGTGAGCCTTTGTATTATTATCGAAAAGGTCAGGCAGCTATGACTTTGACAAGAACGTATGACAGTTGGATGGCAACAAAAACAACCTTCCTTATAACAGAGAATTACCTGGACGTATGGAATGTTTCAAATGAACTTAAGATAAAGTTTTATACGCGCAATACAGAAGTTTTATCAAATTATGTCAGATGGGTGTTTGAAAAGTCCGATGGAAAGATCCCAAAAACACCGGATGATATTATACATACAATTTCTGAATCTCGAGCGTTTTGCCGTTGCGTTGAGATGTATGATAAAGCATATGCACAGACACCGTACCTGAAGTTCAGCGTACCAATAATTATGAGATATATAAAGAAAAAGAATACTAAAGGTTTACGCAGATTCTTTGCTTTGGAGAGTCGACTTTTGTCATTAAAGTAGATATAGTAATTCTTGCATACTATAAAGTTTTGATGTATTTTAAAATTAAACACAAATAAACAGATAGGTGGTATAATTATGAGCAGTTTTTCAGGAGCAACACTTATGATAACAGGTGGTACAGGCTCATTTGGTAATACTGTACTTAAAAATTTCTTAAAAACTGATATTGGAGAAATACGTATTTTTTCCAGAGATGAGAAAAAGCAGGACGATATGCGCCATGATTTACAGGCACGTTTTCCTGAATATGCAAACAAAGTGAAATTCCATATCGGTGATGTGAGAAATGCACAATCTATAAAAGACGCTATGTGGGGTGTAGATTACGTTTTCCACGCAGCAGCATTAAAGCAGGTGCCTTCATGCGAGTTTTTCCCGATGGAAGCTGTTCGTACTAATGTTGAAGGAACAGATAATATGCTACACGCAGCAATTGATTGCGGAGTAAAAAGAGTAGTATGCCTTTCTACTGATAAAGCAGCTTATCCAATCAACGCTATGGGTATTTCTAAAGCAATGATGGAGCACGTTGTGTTTGCTAACGCGCGAGTAGCTGCGGAGCGTGGCGGTACTGTTATCACATGTACACGTTATGGTAATGTTATGTGTAGTCGTGGTTCGGTTATTCCACTGTTCATTGATCAGATCAAAGCAGGAAACCCTATTACTATCACAAACCCTGACATGACACGTTTTTTAATGAACCTTGACGAGGCGGTTGATCTCGTTAAGTTTGCTTTTGAGCATGGTAATCCGGGTGACTTGTTTATTCAGAAAGCTGATGCTTCTACAATCGGTGTTTTAGCGCAGGCTGTTCAACAGCTGTTTGGTGACACAGGCACACAGATTATCGGTACACGCCATGGCGAAAAGCTCTATGAAACATTGATGACAAGAGAAGAAAGACTCAGAAGTGAAGATATGGGTGACTATTATAGAGTTGCTGCTGATGGTCGTGACCTCAACTACGATAAGTTTGTTGTTAAGGGTGAAGTGGAGACAGAAGCTGATGAGTCATATACAAGCCATAATACTACGTTACTTGATGTACAGGGTACAGTGGATAAGATTCTTACAACTGACTATGTTAAAGAGGCGCTGAATAAGTAAGTTTTGGCGCACTTTAAAGCGTTAATTGAAGTAAATTTATGTCGGAACCAGAATATAATGATATTGAGGAGCACAGAGTATGAATGATTTTTCTAATGTCAAATGGCAAGAAAACGGTAAACTGAAACTACTTATTATTGTTGGAACAAGACCTGAAATCATCAGACTTGCTGCGGTAATCAATAAGAGCAGACAGTATTTTGATACTATTCTTGCACACACAGGTCAGAATTATGACTATAACTTAAACGGCGTTTTCTTCAAGGATCTAGAGCTTGAAGATCCTGATGTTTATCTTGACGCAGTCGGTGCTGATTTGGGCGAGACTATGGGTAATATCATCGCTAAATCATATCAGCTTATGGCAGAAATTAAGCCCGATGCAGTGCTCGTACTCGGTGATACAAACTCCTGCCTTTCGGTAATCGGAGCAAAGCGTCTTCATATCCCGATTTTCCATATGGAAGCTGGTAATCGTTGCAAAGACGAGTGCTTGCCAGAAGAAACAAACAGAAGAATCGTTGATATTATTTCCGATGTTAATTTAGCATATAGTGAACACGCAAGACGTTATCTTGCTGACACAGGACTTCCTAAAGAGCGTACTTATGTTACAGGTTCTCCTATGGCGGAAGTGCTTCATAACAATTTAGAAAAAATCGAAGCTTCTGATATTCATCAGAAACTGAGACTTGAAAAAGGTAGATATATTCTTCTTTCTGCTCACAGGGAGGAAAATATCGATACAGAAAAGAACTTTTTTTCACTGTTTAATGCTATCAATGCGATGGCGCAAAAGTATGATATGCCGATACTTTATTCATGTCACCCAAGGTCAAGAAATCGACTTGAGCAAAGTGGTTTTGAGCTTGATCAAAGAGTTATTCAGCACGAACCGCTTGGCTTTCATGATTACAACTGCTTGCAGATGAATGCGTTTGCCGTTGTTTCTGATTCGGGTACGTTGCCTGAGGAGAGCTCTTTCTTCACATCTGTGGGACACTCTTTTCCGGCAATTTGTATACGCACTTCAACCGAGCGTCCTGAAGCACTTGATAAGGCTGATTTTATTATTGCAGGCATTGATGAAAAGTCGCTTTTACAGGCTGTTGATGTAGCGGTTGAGATGAACAAGAACGGTGACACCGGAATACCAGTCCCTGACTATGTTGATGAGAATGTATCTGATAAAGTAATTAAGATTATTCAGTCGTATACTGGTATTGTAAATAAGATGGTATGGAGAAAATTTTAGTATGAAAATATTAGTTACAGGCGCTAAGGGTATGGTTGGTAAAGCTCTTTGTGCTAATCTTAAGAATATAAAAGATGGAAAAAACCGCACTCGACCTGACATAGTAATCGATGAGATTTTTGAATATGATATCGATTCTACACAATCAGATCTTGAGCTGTATTGTAAAGAGGCTGATTTTGTATTCAATCTTGCGGGCATTAACAGAC
>JAFVVB010000024.1 GCA_017502425.1 Ruminococcus sp.
CACCGTTGCCTGAGCAGACTGTCGCTATGGCGGCCAAACTGTGCTATTCAGCTTCTGATATCGAAAATATCAAGGAAGGTCTCACAGAAGAAAAAACTAATGATTTTTTAGAGATGTTGACACAGCTCGGTCACGCAAGTCCCGTGGAGCACGCTTCTTTTACTTTCGGAATCGAAGGTATTTCGCGTGCATGTTCACACCAGCTGGTGCGCCACCGTATTGCGTCATATTCCCAGCAGTCTCAGCGTTATGTTGATGGTACTAAATTTGAATTCGTCACACCTCCTGAAATAGAGCGTAACGAAAAAGCGTTTGATGCATATAAAAAAGTCATTGATTTACAGTGCGATGCTTACGCTCAGATTCGTGATGCGTTAGTTCTCGGATATATCAAAGAAAATTACGGAAAAGAATTAAATGGTACCGATGAAGAAATTATAAATGCATTTAAAGCTGAGAATAAAGCGTTGTACAGCAACTTTGTGAAGAAAGCTAACGAGGATGCTCGTTTTGTACTCCCTAACGCTTGTACCACTAAAATCGTGTGCACGTTCAACGTCAGAAGTTTAAATAACTTTTTTGACCACCGTTGCTGTAACCGCGCTCAGTGGGAAATCAGGGAAGTTGCACAGCAGATGCTCAGCTTATGTAAAGAGGTAGCACCCGTACTTTTCAAAAATTCAGGACCTAGATGTATTCGTGGTGCGTGTCCTGAAGGCACTATGACATGTGGAAAGATAAAGGAAGTTCGAGAAAAATATGGGAAGTAAACTGATTGTTATAGAAGGACTTGACGGTAGCGGTAAAGGTACCCAGTCAGAAATTCTTTATACTACACTTATTGAGCGTGGATATAAAGTGAAGAAAATTACTTTTCCTGATTACGATAGCCCTACTTCTTCTTTAGTTAAGATGTATCTTGGTGGAGAGCTCGGTGATTCCCCTGATGATGTTAATGCGTACGCAGCGTCTGCGTTTTATGCGGTTGACCGTGTCGCATCTTTCATCAAATCATGGAAAAAGGATTACGACGAATGCGACTACATTATTGCTGACCGTTACGTTACCTCTAATATTATCTACCAGATGACTAAAGTCGAAAAGGCTGAACGTGATGAGTATATACAATGGTGTGAAGACTTTGAGTATAACCGCCTTAAAGTTCCGAAACCTGATGTTGTTATATATCTGGATATGCCACCTGAAGTTTCCCAGAAACTGATGAGCAATCGATATAACGGCGACGAAAGCAAAAAGGATATTCACGAGAAAAATATGAATTTCCTTTTAGCGTGCAGAGAAAGTGCGCTTTATGCTCAAAATAAACTTAACTGGATACATCTTTCCTGTGCTAGTGGAGATACTCCTAAAAGTATAGAAGAAATTTCCGGTCAGATTTTAGATATTCTGAATCTGAATCAGTAAAGATAGGAGAGTATTATGCTCGACTTTCATACACCGACATTAGAAGATAAAGAGTGGATAGAAACCCTTGCTGAAAACTGTGGACAGATTGGTTGTGATATATCATTTGCGACCACGTATTTATGGCGTAATGTATATAACATTCAGGTGTGTAATCACGACGGCGTTTTGTATAAAGCGTATTTCAGTAAAAAGCAAAAGGTTGGTTATGCCTTTCCGATAGGAAATAAACCGCCTAAAGAAATGATTGATGAAATTATTAAAGATGCCAATGCACGAGGGGTCAAACCGCTAATAGGTATGATGAATAAAACGAATGCGGAGATACTATACCATCTGTATCCCGATACTTTTGAGTTTACCGAGGAGCGTTCAGATGCGGACTATATTTACAGCCGTGAGAATCTCGCGACTTTGCCAGGTAAGAAGTATCACGCTAAACGTAATCATATCTCTAAATTTAAACGTAATAACGTAAACTACTGTTATAAAGAAATCGATTCAAGTAATAAAGAAGACGCTTACTTTGTCGCACATAAATGGCATATGAACAATAAAAGTGTTAATACCGATGAGTTGAAAGCTATCAGGGAAGCACTCGACAAATTTGAGGAATTAGGACTTTTTGGTGGTGTGCTTTATGTTGATGGACGAGCTGTTGCTATGACCATAGCATCGAAAATCAATTCCACTGTATGCGATGTTAATTTCGAGAAAGCGTTGGATGTTGACGGTGCATATGCCGTCATCAATAATGAATTTGCGAAATCCCACGATGAGTTTTTGCAGTTCAATCGCGAGGAAGATTTAGGACTTGAAGGGCTGAGAAAGTCTAAGCTTTCATATCACCCTGATAAGATATTGATGAAACACACAGCTACTATGAAATAAACGGAGGTTTATTATGGTATACTGCTTTTTAGCTGATGGATTTGAAGAAATCGAAGCATTAGGTACAGTTGATATTCTGCGACGTGCTGGAATTGATGTTGTTACAGCCAGCGTAAACGGTAAGAAAACCGTTACCGGTTCGCATGGAATAGAAGTTTCAGCTGATATAGAAACTTTAGAAGACAACATTGATTTTTCTGAAATTGAGTGTGCTGTTTATCCGGGCGGTATGCCTGGTGCTGAAACTCTCTCAAGCGGTGAGAACACCGTTCCTGTTTCAGTTGCACGCTATTGCTATGAAAATGATATTCTTTTAGGTGCTATATGTGCAGCACCTATTGTTTTAGGAAGAATCGGCTTACTCGAAAAGAAAAACGCAACCTGCTATCCTGGCTTTGAGAATGAATTAAAAGGTGCGGTGACCACTTCTGATAAAGTAGTGTGTGACGGTAATATTGTTACTTCAAAAGGACCGGGATGCACTATCGATTTCGCTTTAGCTCTTGTTTCGAAGCTCAAGGATGAAGCTACTGCGTTAAGTATACGAAAGGCTATGCAGTGCGATGAATAAAGAAAAACTCAGACAGGAGTACTTAG
>JAFVVB010000174.1 GCA_017502425.1 Ruminococcus sp.
AACAAGCTAAAGAAACAGCTAAAATATTAAGTGACAAAAAAGGTCTTGATATTAAAGTTATCGAAATCAGCGATGTTTCTGTTATAGCTGACTATATGGTTATTGCAACAGGTAACAGTTCTACCCACGTAAAGGCTCTTGCTGATGAAATTGAAGAGCAGCTTGATGATATGGGTATTTCTGTTAGCCATGTTGAGGGTTATCGTTCTAATTCTTGGATATTACTTGATTATATCGATATTATTGTTCATGTGTTTTCTAACGAAGCTAGAGAGTATTATGATCTCGAGCGTTTATGGGAAGACGGTACAGATATTGATATTTCAGATATTATTGATTAATTTGTGTTAAAAGACCTTTAGGAGGGTTTTCATTGAGATACGAACATAAAATCGTTGAACCAAAATGGCAAAAAATTTGGGAAGAAAAAGGAGTCTTTCATGCTGAAGAAAATTCTGATAAAGAAAAATTCTTTGGTCTGATTGAGTTTCCTTATCCATCTGGACAGGGACTTCACGTAGGTCATCCTCGTCCGTATACAGCTCTTGATACAGTTGCGAGAAAGCGCAGACTTCAGGGATATAATGTGCTATATCCTATCGGATGGGATGCTTTTGGTCTGCCTACTGAGAACTTTGCTATTAAGAATCATATCCACCCTGAAATTGTTACTAAAAACAATATCGATAGATTCAGAAAGCAGATTCAGTCATTAGGTATTTCTTTTGATTGGTCAAGAGAAGTTAATACTACTGATCCTGAGTATTATAAATGGACTCAGTGGATTTTCTTACAGCTTTTTAAACATGGTCTTGCTTATAAAAAAGAAATGGCTGTTAACTGGTGTACTTCATGTAAATGTGTATTAGCTAACGACGAAGTGGTTAATGGCGTTTGCGAGAGATGTCAGAGTGAAGTTGTACATAAAGTTAAGTCTCAGTGGATGCTTAAGATTACTAAGTATGCTGACAGACTTATTGATGATCTTGAATTAGTTGATTTTCCAGAAAGAGTGAAGCTTCAGCAGAAGAACTGGATAGGTAGATCATATGGTGCTGAAGTTGAGTTCGATACAACTTTAGGTGATAAGCTTCTTATTTATACTACCAGAGCAGATACACTTTACGGTGCTACTTATATGGTTATTTCTCCTGAACATCCACTCATCGAGAAATGGGCAGATAAGATTGGAAATATTGATGAAGTTAAGAAGTATCAGGCAGATGCTGCTAAAAAGTCCGATTTTGAGCGTACGGAGCTAGCTAAAGATAAAACCGGTGTTAAACTTGTCGGTGTTAAGGCTATTAACCCTGTTAATAATAAAGAAATCCCTATTTTTATTTCTGACTATGTACTCATTTCATATGGTACTGGTGCTATTATGGCTGTTCCTGCGCACGATACACGTGACTGGGAATTTGCTAAAAAGTTTGACCTTCCTATTATCGAAGTTGTTAAAGGCGGAAATGTAGAGGAAGAGGCATATACTGACTGCGCAACCGGTATTATGGTTAACTCAGGTATTCTTGATGGCCTTTCTGTTGAGGATGCAAAAGTTAAGATTATTGAGTGGTTAGCTGAAAACGGAAAAGGTCAGAAGAAAACTAACTACAAACTCAGAGACTGGGTATTCTCGCGTCAGAGATATTGGGGTGAGCCAATTCCTATTGTTAAGTGTGATGATTGCGGTTATGTTGCTGTTGATGAGTCTGAATTACCACTTAAGTTACCGATGGTAGAGTCATATGAGCCAACTGATAACGGTGAATCTCCGCTTGCTAATATTACTGAGTGGGTAGAAACTACATGTCCTAAGTGTGGTAAGAAGGCGTACAGAGAAACTGATACTATGCCACAATGGGCAGGTTCTTCATGGTATTATTTAAGATATATGGATCCTCATAATAAGGATGCTATCGCTTCAAAAGATGCTTTTGAGTATTGGAACTGTGTTGACTGGTATAACGGTGGTATGGAGCATACTACACTCCATCTTCTTTACAGCCGTTTCTGGCATAAGTTCTTATATGATATCGGTGTAGTGCCTACTAAAGAGCCATATTCTAAGCGTACAAGTCACGGTATGATTCTCGGTGAAAACGGAGAGAAGATGAGTAAATCTAGAGGCAACGTTGTTAACCCTGATGATATCGTCAATGAGTACGGTGCTGATACTCTCAGAATGTACGAGATGTTTATCGGCGATTTTGAGAAAGCTGCTCCTTGGAGTCCTTCCAGCATAAAAGGTTGTCGCAGATTTATCGAGCGTTACTATAATCTTCAGAATATTCTTGTTGATGGGGATACTATCAGACCTGAACTTGAGAAAGATTTCCATAAAACCATCAAGAAAGTAACCGAAGATATCGAAAATATTAAATTCAATACAGCTATCGCATCTTTGATGGCTCTTATTAATGTTGTTTCTAATTATGGTTCAATCACAAATAGAGAGCTCGCTGTTTTCTCTATACTTTTAAACCCATTTGCTCCTCACGTTACAGAGGAAGTGTGGGAAGTGTGCAAACTGGGAGATGGCATATTAGCACAAGCTAAGTGGCCTGAGTTTGATGAGTCGAAGTGCGTAGATGATACAGTAGAGATAGTTGTTCAGGTTAACGGTAAGATAAAAGCAAAGCTTATGATACCTGCTGACGCTGACCAGTCTACTGCAATTAGTTTAGCTAAAGCTGACGAAAAGGTTAACGATGCTATCAGTTCTATGAATATCGTTAAAGAAATTTACGTAAAAGGTAAACTTGTTAACATTGTTGTTAAGCCTTAATTGTCAATTTTGTCATTTTTCTACTTTTGTTGTAGAACACTCTTGACACTTTTTATACATTATTGTATAATTGACAAAGCATTATGCGAATTACCCATGCCTTATGGCGGACGGGAGGGAAATAAATGTCAGAAGTAAGACTCAAGGAAAACGAATCTCTTGAGAGTGCTTTAAGAAGATTCAAGAAGCAGTGCGCAAGAGCTGGTGTTATCGCTGAAGTTCGTAAAAGAGAAGCTTATGAGAAGCCTTCTGTAAAACGTAAGAAGAAGTCTGAAGCTGCTCGCAAGCGCAAATACAAATAATTAAAAAGAGAAACGGACAGGTTAATAGTAACTTGTCCGTTTTTTGTTTTGTGGTGATAAAATGAAGATTTTAGTATTACTCGGACCTAACCTTAATATGGTTGGTGTCAGAAAAAAAGAAGTATACGGTACCATGTCAGCTGATGATATTAATAAAAAAATTGTTGAATATGCCGCTGAGAAAAATATAGAATGTGATATCTTCCAGTCAAATCTCGAGGGAGAGCTTATTGATAAAATCCACGGTGTATTGGATATTTACGATGGTGTTATCATAAATCCTGGTGCACTTACACATTATAGTTATGCGTTAAGAGATGCTATTGAGTGTGTTTTAGAAGTTCCTTTTATTGAAGTTCATATGTCTGATATTTCCAAAAGAGAGGATTTCAGAAAAATATCTGTAACTGCTGAAGTATGCGTTAAACAGATTATGGGCTTTGGTGCTGACTCTTACCTATATGCTATTGATAGCCTTGTTGAGGTGCTTAATGCTAAATAGAATTGATAAATTACGGGAGATTCTTTTAAGTGGTTCAGCGGCTTTGATTTTATCTGATGTAAATAGGTTGTATTATAGTGACTTCAAGTCTTCTGCTGGGGCTCTCCTTATTACCGAGCATTCTGCAATCTTATTTTTAGATTTTAGATATTATGAGGCTGCTGTTAGATCTGTTGATAGAAGTATCAATGTAGTACGTTATAGCAATCTTACTGAAAGTATTAATGCTATAATAAATAAAGAATCTATTAAAAACATAATTATCGAAGATGAGTTTGTTACTATCGCACGTTTTGATAACCTAAAAAATGAAATAAATGCTGAATTTACTACTGATTTCAAATTATCATCTAAAATCATGGATTTCAGAATGATTAAGAGTGATGACGAAATAGAAAGAATAAAAACTGCTCAGAAAATTAGCGAAAAAAGCTATAAGGAACTTCTAAATTATATTAAGGTTGGAGTAAGTGAAAAACGTCTTGCGTTAGAGCTTGAACACCAACTCAAAATTAATGGCGCTGAGAGACTTGCATTTGATATCATTTCGATAAGTGGTAAGAATACTTCGTTGCCGCATGGTGTCCCTAGTGAGAAAGAGCTATGCGATGGTGATTTTATCACCTTTGATTTTGGGGCGGTTTATGATGGATATCATAGTGATATGACTCGTACCATAGCGTTAGGTTATGCATCCGATGAGATGAAGGAAGTGTATGATATTGTACTTAATGCCCATAAAATTGCATCAAAAGCTATTAAACCATCTAAATGGTGTTCTGATGTTGATAAAGCTGCAAGGGAATATATCAGAAGTTTCGGTTACGGTGAGTATTTCGGACATTCTACGGGACATGGTGTTGGTCTCGAAATACACGAAAAACCGACTGTTTATCACACCAATAATCAGATTTTAAAACCGGGTATGGTAATTACTAATGAGCCCGGTATATATCTACCTGATAAATTCGGAGTCAGAATTGAAGATATGTATCTAGTGACAGAAAATGGCTTTGAAGATTTAGCTTTTATCGATAAAGAGCTATTAATTATTTAAAACCTATTGATTTTTATTTAGCTTTTTTGTATAATTATATCTGTAAATTTATGAAATTTGCTATTTCAAATATTAATTGGAGGGAAACACAATGATTTCTGCAGGTGATTTCAGAAACGGCGTAACATTTGAGATGGATGGACAGGTTGTTTCTATCATTGAATTTCAGCACGTTAAACCAGGTAAGGGAGCTGCGTTCGTAAGAACTAAGATCAGAAACGTTATCACAGGTTCTGTTGTTGAAAAAACATTCAACCCTAATGACAAATACCCAACAGCTTTTATTGAGAGAAAAGATATGGAGTATAGCTACAACGATGGCGACCTTTATTACTTCATGGATACTGAGACATGGGAGCAGGTTCCAATCAACGCTTCTATTCTTGGTGATAACTTCAAATTCGTTAAAGAGAATATGTCATGTAAGGTTCTTTCTTACAAGGGTAATGTTTTTGGTGTAGAGCCACCTAACTTTGTTGAGCTTGTTATCACACAGACAGACCCAGGTTTTGCTGGTAACACAGCTACTAATGCTACAAAGCCAGCTACTGTTGAGACAGGTGCTGAGATTAAGGTTCCTCTTTTCATTGAAGAGGGCGAGATTGTTCAGATTGATACTCGTACTGGTGAGTACCTCGGTAGAGCATA
>JAFVVB010000025.1 GCA_017502425.1 Ruminococcus sp.
AGCACCCATTATTTTTGTCACACAAATATGTTCACATATTATCATTTGTGTTGTGAAGTTGCTGTCTGATTTAGAGCTTTCTCATCTGAATGTTACGTATAATTTCGTGTACATGTGGCTTTTTATGTCGGTGTTGTTTTTCATAGCTATGCTGTTGTCTGAATTCGAACACAGAGTCAGCGTGTTTATTTATTCAACAGCATTTTTGCTGATTGTAGGATATCTTAGTGCTCTTTATATCAGCGACGACTATGTATACCTCAGATTCTACGATGTTGGAGATGGTACAGCAGTAATGTATTCGTGTGACGAGCATGACGCAGTAATTAGTATTGATTGTGATACAAAGCATCGAAACTCCCTGATTAAAAAGATTGAGAGTGATACTAACAGTGTTGAGTACTGCTCTTCTGTTGCAAATAATCTTGATAGTTATCGCTCAGTTTTAGCTCTTTGTGATTCATTTGCAATTAATGATGTTTTGATGTATGATACAGAGAGGAGCATAGCTTTTGATCCTGAAATAACCAGATTCATCAATGTTACTGAAAGCTGTTCATTTGACATAGGAGAAAGTGCCAGAGTTGTATATTTTTCTGTTGGAGAAAAATACATCACTTATATGGATTCTATCGTTCAAAGCGTACTTATAATTCCTGACGGCGTTGATGCCGAGCAGATTCCTGAAGTTTTCAGGAATGCTGACATCATTGTTCTTGAGAGTAACCCTATGAATTTTGAACTTTTAAGTTGTGAAACGCTTATTGTTAGTGCATCAGAAGATAAATGCTATAATATTATGGATATTTACCATGTTATTGCTGAGCGTGTTTTTCTTACGTCACGCTCGGATATAGAATTTGTATTGGAGGTGTAGTATGCCGATATTAAAAGAACCTGAATTGAAAAAACATCTGTCATCAAAAAAGTTTTCTAATGTGTATTTTATTGATGGCGAAGAAAAAATGCTTGTCGGTATGTACACCGATGCATTAGTAAAAAAGCTGATGGGGGACTCACTCTCTGAGTTTAACTTTCATGTTTTTGATAGCAAGTGCGAGCTTAGTGATTTAAGTGTTGCGTGTGATGTGGTTCCGTTTACCAGCGATAAAAACTGCGTTAAACTTGTTGATGTTTCTTTTGAAGATATGTCTGTTTCTGATATCGATTCACTTATTGAGATAATTAAGAACTTACCGGATACTACTGTTCTTATCATCACTATGCCGACTCGTACCCCTGCGGAGAAAATCACAAAAAAGTATAAGAAAGTAAGAGATGTAGTAGAGAAAAACGGCACGGTTGCTGATTTGTCCCGTCGCTCTCAGCTGTCTTTAGAGAAAACAGTATGTAAATGGGCTAACGAATGCGGGAGTAAAATATCTCCTGTAATCGCATCGAAACTGATAAACATCTGCACCAATGACCTGAAAATACTTCATAGTGAGATTGAAAAACTTTCTGCTTATGCAGGAGAAAATGAGATAACCGAAGATATGATTGAACTTTTAGTTGCTAAGAATCTTCAGGCTAAAATTTACGATTTGTTTGACTATGTTATTTCGCAAAATTTTGATAAAGCGATGAATACCGTTGATGTGCTTTTCTATCAGCGAGAAGAGCCTATTATGATAGTTACGGCGCTTTCGAGTGCATATGTCGATATGTACAGAGCACGTGTTGCTACCGAAAACGCGGTGCCGATGAAAATCTTTGCTGATGAGATGGGATATAAAAATCGTGCGTGGGTACTCGATAAAATGATGCGTCAGTCAAAACGTATTTCCACCGTAGCTTTACGTGATAGCCTTGAGGCTATACTGGACCTTAACGAGCGATTAGTAAGCGTTACAGTTAATCCAAGAATCGAGATTGAGAAATTGATTTCGAGATTGATTTTGATAGCACGAGGCGATAGTAATGCCTGATTTTGAGAAACTAAATATAAAAGAAGCGGTTGTTGTAGAGGGAAAATATG
>JAFVVB010000175.1 GCA_017502425.1 Ruminococcus sp.
ATTCAGCTGAAACTCGCAGGACTATAATAAAGGAGGTAACGCATAATGAATACAATTAAAAGATTATTAGCGGTTGTACTCGCTATTATGGTTATTGCATCAGTTGCTGTTATCTCTGCTACTGCTGTGCAGACTGAAGTTTCGGATACTTCTGCATCAGGTATCACTATCCACGTGAAATCTGAAGAATGTGTTCCGTACGTATACTACTGGAACGCTAAACCTACTGACCTTGAAACACAGTATCCTGGTAAGAAGATGACTAAAGAAGCTGATATGGAAGGTGGAAACTGGTACACATACACATTCCCATCAGCTGAGAAAGTTAACCTTCTTTTCACTGACGGTACTGATACTCTCTCAGGTCAGCTCAGTGACGAAACATCACGCACAACAGGTGAGTGGTGGTATAAAAACGGTAAGTGGAGAGATAAGAACCCTGATATCGAGTCTGACTACGAATATTCAGATTTGAGAGAAGATACTATCTACTTCGTAATCACCACACGTTTCTACGATGGTGATACCGGCAACAACGTTCACTGCTGGGACGATAAAAAGGCTAACAACCCTGACTCTGACCCTGCATGGCGTGGTGACTTCAAAGGTCTTGCTGAAAAGCTCGACTACATCAAAGCTTTAGGCTTTAGTGCTATCTGGATTACTCCTGTTGTTACTAACGCATCAGGTTATGACTATCACGGCTACCATGCTATGGACTTCTCCACAGTTGACGTGAGATACGAATCAGATGGCTATACATACGAAGACTTTATCGAAGAAGCTCATTCAAAGGGCATCAAGATTATTCAGGACGTTGTATGGCAGCACACCGGTAACTTCGGTGAAGCATTCCTTGCTCCGCTGTTTACTAAAGAGTACGACGATTATCAGGATCTCGCTGATATCGAGAAGTGTATGGTTCCTACTAAGACCTTACTCGATTACAATGGTGTAAGCACTCCTGAAGAGTACTATGCATTAAAACCACAGCAGCAGTACGATTCAAGACTTAACCTAATGAAGAACACTTCTTCAGTAGCAGGTGCAAACAACTCTACCGGTACACATCCTGACGATACTGACTATGGTATGGCTAAGGTTTCTACCGATAAAGATTGCAACCCTCATAACTACTATCATACAGGTTACTTCCAGAGCCTTAACTGGGACGACTGGACATGTAAATACTGTCAGATAGCAGGCGACTGTGTAGACCTTAACACAGAAAACCCTGCTGTTGCTAAGTACATTGTAGATGCATATTCTAACTATCTTGATATGGGTGTTGACGCGTTCCGTGTTGATACAGTAAGACATATTTCAAGACTTTCTCTGAATATGATGTACAACGACCAGATGAACGCTGCTGCTAAAGCTGCCGGCAACGATAAATTCTATATGTTCGGTGAAATCTGCTGTCGTTACTCACAGGTATGGTATCGTGACCATGCGTGCGAATCAGCTCAGTTCTACACATGGGATGAAACTGATTCTTCTTATAGAAATAACTGGTGCAGTAATGTTAACGCTACACCTGAGCAGATCAACGAGAACATGAACCTCACATTTGATCACTATAAGGAATTTGATAACGTTAATAAGCAGCCTACATCGGATAACGCTTTCTTAAACGGTATCACATACCACACACCTGATTACTCTAAGAGCTCAGGTATGGGCGCTATCGACTTCCAGATGCACTGGTGCTTCGATTCAGCTCAGGGTGCATTCGGTGTTGGTATGGCTTCTGACCAGTACTACAACGACTCTACATGGAACGTAACATACGTTGATTCTCACGACTACGCTCCTGATCAGGGTCAGGCTAACAGATTCGCTGGCGGTACTCAGACATGGGCTGAGAACTTAAACCTCATGTATACATTCCGTGGTATTCCATGTCTTTACTATGGTAGTGAGGTTGAGTTCCAGAAGGGCGTTGTTATTGACGTTGGTCCTAACAAACCTCTCGCACAGACAGGTAGAGCATACTTTGGCGATAACCTCGAAGGTACTGTTACTGCTACTGATTTCAGCGAGTACACTGCAACAGGTACAGTTAAAGAGACTCTTGACTATCCACTTGCTAAACATATCCAGAAACTTAACGCAATAAGACGTGCTATCCCTGCTTTACAGAAGGGTCAGTACACTGTAAACAGCAACTACGTTTCAGGTAATATGGCATACGTTAAGAGATATACTGACGCTAAGGCTGGCATCGATTCTCTCGCACTCGTATCACTTTCAGGTAGTGCTACATTCAAGAACATCCCTAACGGCAAGTACATCGATGCTGTTACAGGTAAGGTTCAGACTGTAACTAACGGTACACTTACTACTGACAGCGTTGGTAAGGGTAATATGAGAGTTTACGTATGCTGTGCTTCAGGATTCAAGGGCATCGAAGGTGCTATCGGTCCTGACGGTCAGACATACTTAAAGTAATTAAATAGATTAAGAAAAACACTTAATACTAATGAGAAAGCCCGAGATTATCTCGGGCTTTTTTGCGTGATGAAAAACACCAAACTTTTATAAGAATTATTGAAAACAGTTTTTTAGTGTGGTAAAATACTAGCTAGTTTATTTTAAAATCCTGCTTGGAGTGAGTTTCATGAGTTTAGTGGAATTTAAAAATGTTATAAAACAGTACACGATGGGTGAAGTTACCATAAATGCGGTGGACGATATCTCTTTTAATATAGAAGAGGGTGAGTTTGCGGTGGTAGTCGGCTCTTCAGGTGCGGGTAAAACCACAGTGCTTAATATATTAGGCGGTATGGATAGTGCCACAAAAGGAAAGGTGTACGTCGACGGTAAAGATATCACGAAGCTCAGCGATAAAAAGCTGATTGAGTACAGAAGACTCGACATAGGTTTTGTGTTCCAGTTTTATAATCTTATTCCTAACCTTACTGCTAAAGAAAACGTGGAGCTTGCTACTCAGATAAGTAAGAATCCACTCGACTGCGAAAAAGCACTTAACAGCGTCGGACTCAGTGAGCGAATGAATAACTTCCCTGCACAGCTGTCAGGCGGAGAGCAACAGCGTGTTTCTATTGCAAGAGCTTTAGCTAAAAGACCTAAGCTTCTGCTGTGTGATGAGCCTACCGGTGCGCTTGACTATAACACAGGTAAATCGGTGTTGAAACTTTTACAGGATACGTGTAAAGAAGAAAAAATGACGGTAGTGCTGATTACTCACAACCAGGCTATCACTCCGATGGCTGATAGAGTAATACGTATGAAATCCGGCAAGGTTATCGAAAACAGAATTAATGATAACCCAATGGACGTTAATGATATTGAATGGTAAAGTTATGAAAATATGCTCAAAGGAGGAGCACTTTTTTGAAAAAAGCATTACTGAAAAATACGCTTCGGGAAATCAGAAACACAAAAGCTAGATTTATTTCTATTCTGATGATAATTGCGTTGGGTGTGGGATTTTTCGTAGGCGTTAAATCTGCGTCGCCATCGATGGAAAAAATGGCACGTGATTATTATAGCGATACTAACCTGATGGATTTTCGTATAGTTTCTACCGTTGGTTTTGATGAAGACGATGTGAAAGCTGTTAAGTCCTGTGAAAAAATCAAAGACGTTATGCCGTCATATTTTTCAGATGTTACGGTGAGTTTAGATGATACATCGAAAACCATACGTTTGATGAGTGCACCTTCTGAGTACGAAGAAAATAATGCTATCAGCACCATTGAGTTAGTAGAGGGCAGAATGCCTCTAAAGAAAAACGAAATCGTGGTGGAAAGTGCAAGCCTTTATGATTATAATATCGGCGACACCATTACTATCGACGAGAAGGTTTATGATACTGATGTTTCAGAGCAGTTGAAAGGCTTAGAATATACTATTGTCGGTACTGTGAAATCTCCGATGTATATTTCATTTGAGCGAGGCACTACTACTATCGGTGACGGCAAAATCGATGAGTATGCGTATGTGCACGAAGACGCCTTTGATATTGAGCGCTATACTGTTATTTACGCTACTATTGATATCGGGAAAGAGGTTTCTCCGTTTAGCGATGATTACGAGAAAATACGCGATGATATAGCCCGCAAACTAGAGGAAACTGCTGACGAGCGGGTTGAGGTGTTTATCGATGAGAATATCGATAAAGCCCAAAAAGAAATTGATAAAAACAGAAAAGAGCTTATAAAAAAGAAAGCTGATACTAAAAAAGAATTAGCTGATGCTAAGGCAAAGATCGATGAAGGCGAGAGTGAATATTACTCTCAGATAAGCAGCGCTCAGGCTCAGATAGACAGCGCAGAATATACCGTAAGTAAATCAAAGTCTGAGCTTTATTCAAAAAGCAAAGAGTTAAACGATAACAAAGATAAGTTCAACACCGAAATCAGTAAAGCGAAAAAAGAGCTTGAAAATGCAACCAGTGAGTATGAAAAAGGGTGCGCCAAGATAGAAGAGGCGAAGCAAACTAAAGCGTCGCTTGAGGCTCAGGTGTGCGATACTGCCACAGGTACTATAAACACGGTTGTGTACAGCCTTCCTGAAGGTGTGAGTGAAACTGTAATCACTACACTAAGCGGTTATGCTTTGAGTGTTACATATGATAATGCAGTAGGTGTGCTAAGCGAAGCAAAGGCGTTTTGCAATACTGCTTTTTCTACTGCATTTGATGGTGCATTTGATGCTGCTATAAATGGTATCAATACTATAAATGAAAATATCGCTCTGATTGACACCGAGATCAAAAGCGGTGAAGAGGAGCTTTTGACAGCAAAAACTCAGCTTGATGACGCTAAAAAAGAGTTAGAAGAAAAAGAGTCATCGACACTTAAAGAGTTTGATAAATACGATAAAGAGATTTTGGATGCTCAAAAGCAGATAGCTTCGGCTGACTCAAAACTTAACGATTCTAAAGCACAGCTCAATGATGCTAAAGAAAGCGGACTTTCAAAGATAAATGAAGGTAAAGCAGAATATGAGAAAGCTGAGAAAGATGCTCAAAAAGGCTTTAGAGAAGCCGAAGAAAAGATTGACGACGCTCAAAAAGAGCTTGATAGCGTTGAGACACCTAAGTGGTATGTTTTTACTCGTGATGATAATCCGGGATACTCGGGATTTTCAAGTAATACCAACCGAGTTGATGCGGTAGCTACGGTGTTCCCGCTGTTTTTCTTACTGGTTGCTATGCTTGTGTGTCTTACTACGATGACACGTCTGGTGGAAGAAAAACGTACCGAAATCGGAACACTCAAAGCACTTGGATATAATAATTCAAGTATCATTTCTAAGTTCATCATTTATGCTTGTTTGGCTGCCTTTTTCGGCTGTATTTTAGGATTTGCGACGTGTGTACCGATACTCCCTAGAGTAATATGGAATGCGTATGGTATGCTTTACGATATGCGTGACATAGAAATCGTAGTGCATAAATTCAGTTTATTCTCAGCACTTGTTGCTGCTTTTGCGTGCTGTGCGCTTGTGACACTCGGTGTGTGCTATAAATCTTTAAGGCATAAACCGGCAACGCTGATGAGACCGAAAACGCCTAAAGCAGGTAAGAGGATTCTTTTAGAGCGCATCACCGTTTTATGGAATCATTTTAACTTCTCATCAAAAGTAACGTGGCGAAATCTCTTCAGATATAAGTCACGACTCTTTATGACAGCCATCGGTATCGCAGGATGTACGGCGCTGATGTTCACAGCGTTCGGATTATACGATTCCATAAATGATATAGTTACTCTCCAGTTTGAGAGCTTATCAAAATACAACACTATCATCGTAACTGATGAGGATAAAGATGAAAAAGATTTATCAGTACTTTTAAAAGCACTTGATGGAGACTCCAGAATAAGTGATACAGCTGCTGTTATGCAGAAAAACGTGAGTATCAAATCCGATAGCAAAAAAGTCGATAGTGATGTATATATTTCAGTAGCTCACGATAGTAAGGATTTCCAGAAGCTGATTACACTTCGAAACAGAACCACTAAAGATAAGATAACTTTATGTGATGATGGAGTAGTGCTAACCGAGAAACTTGCGAAAAGGCTTAATGTGTCAGTAGGTGATGAGGTTATGGTCGCTGAGTATGATAAACCGATTAAAGTCACCGGTATTGCGGAAAACTACGTGTACAACTATATTTATATGAGTAGTGAAGTGTACGAAAAGCTAAGTGGCGAAAAACCGAAGTTTAATACCGTTTACGCAAAATCGCCTTATATTAACGAGGATGTGGAAAAAGAAATCGGTACCGATTATTTAAAGCGTGATGATGTGGTAGCGGTGTCATTTACTTCGACTATTCAAAAAGAGTTTGATGATATGATAGGCTCGATGAATATGATAGTACTCGTTATGATAATCAGCGCGGGAGCACTCGCGATAGTAGTGCTTTATAATCTGACTAATATCAATTTAGCAGAACGTAACCGTGAGATAGCGACTATAAAAGTTTTAGGATTCTATCATTCGGAGACGTCGGCTTTTGTGTACAGAGAGAATATTATTCTGACGATTATCGGTATAGTGTTTGGACTGGGACTTGGAATATGGCTGTTGCAGTTTGTCGTTAATACAGTAGAGATTGATAACATTATGTTTGGTCGTGATATTCATATATCGAGCTTTGTGCTATCGTCTGTTATGACGTTTGTGTTCAGCCTGATAGTAAATTTCATTATGTATTTTCGAATCAAAGCTATCAATATGGTTGAAAGTCTCAAGTCGATTGAATAAAAGAAAGCGATGCATTTTACTGCATCGCTTTTTTGTATGTAATATGATTATAGTTTAGCGTTAGTTTTATTCATAAAGCTTTCTGATTTAATGAGAAAACGTTCGTGATATGCCTTGCCGACTACTGTGTGTTTATCGGATACTACGATATCAAAACACAGCCTTCTGTTATCAACCTCAGTAAGTGTTGATTCACACGTCACTTCGATTCCCACAGGGTCAGCAGAAAGGTGCTCAACATTTATTTTAGTGCCGACGCTGGTGATACCTTCGTCCAGTAGCGGTTGTACACTTTGCGCTGCGGTTTGCTCCATCAATGCTACCATAGACGGAGTAGCAAATACATCTAAAATACCGCTTTTCATACTTTTAGCTGTTTTGTCTTCAGTTACTTTTATAGTGATAGTGTTTTTTATTCCTGTTTTAAGCATAATATCCTCCATGTATTATTAAAGTTCACCGTTAAATAATAATTCGTTACATTCCTCACAGTAAATGGACCAATCTTCTTCCATATTGGAGTTTTTCTTTACTGTTACTTCTTTTTTACAGTTATCACAGTGTAGTGTTTTAGCGCCACAACCAAAAAGGCTGAAAGCAAGTATAACGATTAATAATAAAGCTAAGATCTTCTTTTTCATGTCTATCCCTCTCTCTTTTATGAAAATGATTTATCATCAGTTAATTACAATATATTTTGCCTTGCATAAGTATACAATAAATGGTACTATAAAGTAAAGAATTATCTTGAAGAAAAGAGGGGGATTTATGTCAAGATATAGTAAAACTTTTGCTTTTAATGCAAGCAAAGAAATGTTGTACGGTTCTGTGACACAGTATCTTGTATCAGAAGGATATAAAGAGACTGACTTTGACTCAGAACGAGTATTCAAAAAAGGTAACGGTATTATGATGGGACCTACTTTCATCAAAATGGCGTTTACCGAAGACACCGTAGTGCTCGAAGCGTGGATGAAATTTGCTCTCCTGCCTGGTGTGTACGTTTCTGAAATCGGACTAACCGGTTTTGCCGGCGCCGCAGTGAAAGGCCCACTCAAAGAAAGAGTGAGAAATATCGAGAATATGATTTTTCAGTGCGGAGGGTATGAATTAGAACCACAGCCTGCTCAGTATAATGCGCCACAGTATAATACTCAACCGGTACAGCCTACACCACAGCAAGCTCAGTATAACGCACCGCAGTATAATGCTCAGCCTACACCACAGCAAGCTCAGTATAACGCACCACAGTATAATGCTCAGCCTACTGTACCATATCAGGAAGCTCCATCAGCAGTACCATACTACCCACCACAAAACGGAGGCAATAATGGATAATATACCTAACAATACACCTGAAAATAATTATGTTCCTTATGAACAAAACCAGACACCGAATACATACTATGCGCAAAATCCGATGCCCAATACTCACAGCGTTCCTTTCGTAGAAAACACTAATCAGATTCCTGTTTCAGCTAACGGTGCTCCTTTGAGCTTGAATGAGTTCAAAGACCAGTCCGCTAAATTTAAGAGGGAGCTCAAAGGCAGTGCTATTACTTGCTATGTTTGTCTTGGTATCAGCATAGTTGTTTCGTTATTATTCTACCCGATAGGATTAGCACTCGATTTCGTTTTCCTTGGCTTGACTCTTGGTATGCATCTGGGTAAAAGTAAAATCTGTGCTACTGTTCTTATGGTTTTATCAATAATTAATTCATTATTGAGTATTGCTTTAACAGGTACAGCTACCGGTATCGTCATTGTTATTGCGGGTATTAGTGCGTTTGTGTGTTATAGACACGTAGAAAAAGAGTATAAGAAGTATCTCTCAGAGTTTAATAACCAGTATAATAACACACCATTTCAGCAGTAATTTATGCTAAAAAGCGAACCCCCATCAAGCAAGATGGGGGTTCTTTTTGTATAACGAAAACCACGCGATAGTCGCGTGGTTGAAAAAAGGTTAACCGATGAACAAAAAACCTCCGAATATGCTAGAATTGGAACGACCTGCCAGTCGAACACAAGAAAGCAATCGGAGGAGTTTTATTATGAAA
>JAFVVB010000176.1 GCA_017502425.1 Ruminococcus sp.
CACGTAACCACCGCCGATAACCGAAAATGCGCACTCGTTACTGATACAGGTTTTCTGACTGATGAAGCTCTTATGGCACTAAAAGATTCAAATGCGGTTATTGTTGAATCTAATCATGATATCGAAATGCTCAAAAACGGACCGTATCCGTACATACTGAAACAGCGAGTGTTATCAAAGACAGGCCATCTTTCAAACGTTGACTGTGCGTCTGTTTTGCCGTCGCTTATCACTAGCGGTGTCACACGTCTAATGCTTGCACATTTAAGTCAGGAGAATAATACTGTAAGCTTAGCGCTTAACACATCGGTTATGGCACTTGGTAATGCTTTGATGAAGCGTGACAGCGACTATACGATTACTACCGCACCTGTTGAAACAAACGGGAAAAATATTGTTTTTTAAAGGTAAATGATATGCTATCAGTTAATATTATCTGCGTAGGCTCACTCAAAGAGAAATTTTTTACCGACGCAGTAAACGAATACAAAAAACGACTTTCACGATACTGTAAATTTGATATAATCGAGCTTTCAGAGGAAAAAACCACCGACCAGGAAACAAAGGCGGTTATCGACAAAACTCTTAAAAAAGAGGGCGGAAAAATCCTTTCCAAAGTTGGAAAAAGCGATTATGTAATTGCTATGTGTATAGAGGGAAAACAGCTTTCTTCCGAGGAGTTGTCGAGAAAAATTACAGATATTTCTATGCTAAGCACAACGATTGATTTTATAATCGGCGGTTCGTGGGGATTAAGCGAAGAGGTCAAAAGCAGAGCTGATTTCAAGCTTTCTGTCAGCAAGATGACATTTCCTCATCAGCTGTTTCGAGTTATGCTTTCTGAACAAATTTATCGTGCTTTTTCGATAAGCGCTAACGCGAAATATCATAAATAATAAAAAAGGAGGTTAGTAATATGGCATTAGACGGAATTATGCTTCATTTAGTAAAAGAAGAGCTACTAAAAGAGCTTAAAGACTCACACATAAATCAAATACACCAGCCGTCTAAGGACGAATTTGTTATTAACTTCCGTACTAAACAGGGCACTAAAAAACTATTTATGAGTTGCAGGGCTGATTGTGCAAGAGTACATCTTACTGAAAATGCTCCTGAAAATCCGCCTGTTCCACCGATGCTTTGTATGCTGCTTAGAAAACGTCTTTGCGGTGCAAAACTGATTGATATTAGACAGGTTGAGTTTGAGCGAGTACTGTTTTTTGACTTTGATGCCACTAACGAGATAGGCGAAAGAGAAAAACTGAGCTTGTGTATCGAGATAATGGGAAGATATTCTAATATCATTCTCATCGATGAAAAATCTTTAGTGATTGATGCGGTGCGACGTATTGATGTCACTATGAGTAGAGATAGGGTAGTGCTTCCGAAAATCGAGTATATACTTCCTCAGAAACAGGATAAACTAAGTATCGTAGATTCAGATATTGCACAAATAGTTAATCTCATTGAATCAAGCGATAAACCTTTAGATAAAGCTATATTGTCGGTAGTTCAGGGTATTTCTCCCGTTATTTGTCGTGAGATAGAACACAGAGTATTTAGTACTGGTGATTTGAAAGCTGAGATTTCCAGACTTTCTCATATGATTAGTACTGGCG
This sequence comes from Ruminococcus sp., assembly GCA_017502425.1. Classification (GTDB taxonomy): domain Bacteria; phylum Bacillota; class Clostridia; order Oscillospirales; family Acutalibacteraceae; genus Ruminococcoides. The sequence continues at coordinate 1,620 of JAFVVB010000176.1, forward strand.
ATTGCTGTGCTACTATGGTGAAAAAAGACGAGAACACCCCGTATGACGTAGCGTTTCTTGATATCACTCAGTACGACGATGCTATGATAACTGAGTATTTTGACAGCTTTTCAAAGATGCTTGATAATTTCTATTACAGCCGTGATATGGCGGTAAGAATGAAATCACGTAGTCAGGATTTGCATAAACTCGTCAGTAATTTAATTGAGCGTTTTTCTAAGAAAATCAATATCCAGACTCAGGAGCTCAAAAAATGCGCCGATAGAGAACAGCTGAGAATCAAAGGGGATTTACTTCAGGCTAATCTCTATAAAATAAAAAGAGGTGCTATGTTCGTTGAAGTCGAGAATTTCTACGAAGAAAACTCTCCGACTATGAAAATCGTTCTTGATCAGAGCATCTCACCTGCTCAGAATGCCCAGAAGTTTTACAAAGCGTACGCTAAGGCTAAAACAGCTCAGCAGATGCTTGCTATCCAGATTGAAAAAGCTCAGCAGGAGTTACAATATATGCTCAGTGTTCAGGATTTTCTCAGTCGTGCGCAAAGCGATAAAGAGCTATCCCAGATAAGACTCGAGCTAATTGAACAGGGCTATATCAAAGAGCGTTCAAAAGGTAAGCAGAAAATGCTCAAAGCTCTGCCTCCTTTAGAATTTAAAACCAGCGATGGTTTCACTGTTTTAGTCGGCAGAAACAATAAGCAAAACGATGTGCTCACATTAAAAACAGCACATAAATTTGACTATTGGTTTCACACTAAAAACATCCACGGTTCTCATACTATCGTCATAACTGACGGCAAAAAAATCACCGATACTGCTATTTTAGAAGCAGCACAGATATGTGCTTATCACAGCAAAGGCAAGGATTCATCGCAGGTTCCTGTGGACTACACCATAGTCAAAAACGTTAGTAAACCAAGTGGAGCAAAACCGGGAAAAGTTATATACGTAAACTATAATACCGTCTACGTAACCCCTAAACTTCCCGAAAGTGAATAAAAAACAAAGGTGACAGCCATATCGGTTGTCACCTTTTTTAGTCTTTTACATATTCAGCTATGTCTTCGAGTTTGCAGTTTAGAGCATCGCATAATTTGCTCAGAGTTTTTGTTTCTATGTTTTCGTTTGCTTTGAGCCTGCGTACGGTTTTGCTGTCTATTCCGCACTTTTCTCTGAGAGTGTAAGTGCTGATGCCTTTTTCATTCATAGTCTGCCATAATTTATCGAAAATAATCATTTTTATCCCCACCTTGACAAATATTATTATGGGGATTATAATCTTAATTATTAAGGGGATATAATCCCCACAAAAAGTATGGTTGTTAGCATTGATAACGTAAGTTTTATTAAGAAATAATAATCGCGAATTTAGAAATTATATAAACCTTAGTTTTTTAGAAAGGAATAGTAGTATGAAAAGTTTATCAAAAAGCTTGAAGGGTATCACCGTAGTTTTTGTTGTTGTTATGATGGTGCTAACCGTGCTGCTTTGTACAGCATGCAAAGAAAAAGGTCTTGATATAGTTGTTTATGATTACAAAACACAAGATAAAATAACGACGATAAATTCAGTAGATAGTTTTAAACGATTTGAGAAAGTGATGACTTTGCTTGAGCCTGAGGGAGAGGATTCAGTAGAAAATATAGAGGAAGAAGTTGCATACTCGGTTTTATATAAAGACCCAAAGGATTCTACATACGATATCTGGCTCAAAGTAGCGGTTGATAGTGATAAAGCGTATGTAAAATATGATTATGAAAAAATGGATGAAGAGTATGGTGAAACATTTAAAGATATGAGTATGCCACAAGAGTATCTTGAGGTTACAAATATGACGCCAGAAGAGCTTAAAGCTATACTTACACAGTGATATAAAAAAAGCACCGAATTCGGTGCTTTTTTTATGCGTTTTATTTTAGTTCTACTATCGTAACGCCTGCTTCACCTTCTCCAAAAGTACCTAAGCGGAATTTCTTTACGGCTTTGTGGGTTTTTAGGTGACGATGAATTTCAGCACGCAACACTCCTGTACCTTTTCCGTGAATGATGGTGAGGTTGTGGGTGTTAGTGAGAATAGCGGTGTCGATAGCTTGGTCAACGGCAATAATAGCTTCGATAGCAGTCTGACCACGAAGGTCGATTTCTGTCTGGGCTCTGACGTTGACGGATTTAGTGATTTTTCGTTCAGGGCGTTTATTCATAGTGACTTTCTCGTCGTTTAAAAGTCTTAGGTTTGAAAGAGCTACACGGGTTTTGATGATACCTGCCTGTACGAGTACCTGACCGTTTTCAGGCTCTTTAAGTACTTCTGCCTTTTTGTCAATGTCAAAAATCAGAACTTTATCGCCGACTTTTAAATCTCTAGGAAGTTTATACGAATCATTATCCGCTTTTCTGACAGGGTCAGCAGTATCCTCTAAGGTGCGCATATTCTGCTTTAGTTTAGCTCTGTCCTGAGCAGACATATTTTTCTGTTTTTGAGCTTTCTCAAGCTCGTCAATGAGGGCGTACGCCTGAGCTTTGGTTTTAGATAAAAGCAGGGAAGCTTCGTGCTTTGACTTTTCGATTTCACGAGTAGCATCGCGTTTAGCTTTTTCGAGTTCTTTTTGAGCTTTTTCACGGTCGGCACGCGCTTTGTTAAGCTCGTCCTGAGCTTTTTTAAGAAGCGAGTCAAGAGATTGTCTGCGTTCTTCGAGCGTTTCTACTACGTCTTCGAATTGGCGACTTTCAGCTGAAACCAGCTCTTTGGCTCTGTCAACTATATCGTCCTCCATACCCAGACGTTTAGAAATAGCGAAAGCGTTACTTTTACCCGGTACACCGATTAATAATTTATATGTTGGGCGCAGAGTTTTTACGTCGAATTCGCAGCAACCGTTTTCAACTTTATCGGTTTTGAGTGCGTATTCTTTAAGTTCAGCGTAGTGGGTGGTGCTGGCGATTTTAGCACCCCTTGAACGCAACTTTTCAAGTATAGAAACTGCAAGAGCCGCACCCTCCACAGGGTCTGTACCTGCGCCAAGCTCGTCTATCAAAGCGAGCGTTGAGCGATTAGCAAGCTTAAGTATACCGATGATGTTAGTCATATGAGCTGAGAAAGTAGAGAGTGACTGCTCAATACTCTGTTCATCACCAATGTCAACTAAAACTCTTCTGAATGTAGATAGCTGTGAGTTCTCGCCACACGGAACCATCATTCCGCACATAGCCATCAGCGTAAGTAAACCGATAGTTTTAAGCGATACCGTCTTACCGCCGGTGTTAGGGCCGGTGATAACCAGCGTGTCAAAAGTTTTGCCGAGTGTGATGTCGGTAGCGACTACTTTTTTAGGATCTATGAGTGGGTGTCGAGCTTGTTTCAAATCGATAACACCCTTATCATTCATAACAGGTTTAGTGGCTTTCATTTTATAACCTAGCTGAGCTTTAGCAAAAATGATATTAAGCTCAACCGTGAAGTTGTAGCTCTCTATAATTTCGTCTGCATGAGTTCCGCAAGTAGCAGAAAGCTCATACAGAATTCTCTCGATTTCAGCGTGTTCTTTAGATTCCAGTACTCTGATATCATTATTTGCCTGTACTACTCCCATCGGTTCAATAAATACGGTGGAGCCTGAGGAGGAAGTATCGTGAACTAAGCCCGAGACATTTCCTCTGCACTCGGCTTTTACAGGCACTACGTATCTACCGTCACGCTGAGTAACGATAGCGTCCTGAAGATATTTCTGGTATGTAGAAGAGTGTATGATTTTATCGAGGACTTCTCTGGCTTTTGATTGAGCTACTCTTATTTTACGTCTGATGTCGTACAGAGTAGGAGAAGCGTTATCACACAGCTCGTCCTCGCCTAAGATACATGTATTGATTTTTTCTTCTAAAAATTTGTTGGTTGATAAAGATTCGAAATAATTGTCTAAGGAAGTTTCAATAGAGGCTGATTTATTTCTCCATTCTTTAACCATTCTGATGACTCTGAGCGACTGGGCTATTCTCATCAGTTCAACGGTATTGAGACAACCGCCCGCCTGAGCTCTGCGCAGAGCATTTGCGATATTTGACATACCGCCAAAAGACGGTGCACCGAATCTGCCGATGAGCATATATGCGTCATCGGTCTGGGATAAAAGCTCGTTAACCTCGAAAAGTCCCCACGAAGGCTCGATTTTCAGCGCAAGATCGTGAGCATCTGGAATAGAAGTTTCGTCAGCGAGCATTTGTAAAATTTTATCAAGTTCAAGAGATTTATAATGTCTGTTCATATTAATCACGCATCATTTTAAAAAATTGAAGTGTCATATAGTCTTTTTCTGTTATACTGCTCAGATAACTTTCCGTTATTACGTTTAAAAATCTGAGTGAGTCCTCACTCAAGCTAAACGAAAAGAGTTTATCAAAATCTGAGTAAACCGTGTGACGAAGTGCAGTGATAACACTTTTAGGAGCACATATTCCGTTAAGGCTAAGCGTTTTAGCACAGCTTTCGCAGAAAAGCTTTCCGTTTTGAGGAATGAAAACCATATTATCCGTTTCATATTCTCCGCAGTGGTCACACATCACAAGGTCAGGCATATATCCGCACAATCCCATTAATCTCATCTCAACGCACGCTTTGATGAGTAGAGGATCTTTCTTTTCGTTTGATAATAGAAAAAGGGCGTTTAATATAAGTCGCAAAAAGTCGTTAGCTTGCTGTTCTTTCGGACACAGATTGATACACAACTCGCAAAAGTACTGAGCTAAACTCATATTGGTTACGTTTTTGCGAAGTCCTAAGAACATCTCATTACTTTTTGCTTCGTCAATCGAGTATGTACCCTTGTTTTCAAAAACAGAAAGCTCGGAATAGCACAAAAGCCCGGTGGATGCACACTTCGGGCTTTTGATATTTTTAGCACGACGTACAAACGCACGGATAACACCATGAGAGTCGGTAAGCACCGTAACAAGTTTATCCTGTTCCTTGATGCTCTGCTCTTTTATTATCAGTCCGTTTGTCTTGAATTTCATCTTTTTCCTCCAATGTGGCAGGACTCTTTTTAGCATTCTGAATAGATTTATATTGCAGGTAATCTATAACGCTGCCACTCATCAAAAAAGAATTCCACGCATCTGTTTCGTTCATATATATCTGCCTTTCAAGTAGATTTGCAATAACCCTTGAAAGTATTATACCGCTATGAAAGGTGAGATATAGTGGGAAATATGTAGAAGCCAAAAATTGTATATTAATAACCGAGTGTTAAATAAATTCAGTTTTAGTCAAAATCTTTCTGATTGAAACCGAAGTTGTTGAGTAATGCTTCTCTGTTTCTCCAGTCTTCTTTAACTTTTACCCATGTCTGAAGGTTGACTTTACAGTCGAAGAATTTCTCCATATCCTGTCTGGCGTAAGTGCTGATTTTCTTTAGCATAGAACCGCCCTTACCGATGATGATGCCTTTGTGAGTAGAACGCTCACAGTAGATAGTGGCATCTATATCAAGGATATTGCTATCCTCTCGGGTTTTCATACGTTCGATAATGACCGCAGTACCATGAGGAATCTCCTTATCTGTAAGACGTAGGATTTTTTCTCTGATCATTTCAGCAGCGAGCACCTTTTCAGGCTGGTCGGTGAGCGCATCGTCATCGAAGAAATGACCTCCTTCGCTGCATAACTTTTTAAGCTCATCGACTAACTCGTCCACTCCTTTTGAGTCGACAGCACAAACAGGTACTACTGCTTCGAAGTTGTAGAGATTAGAGTAAGATAAAATAAGCTCCAGTAACTGCTCTTTATCTTTTAGCATATCGATTTTATTGATAGCGAGTACAACCGGAGTTTCGCTCTTTTTAAATTTCTCAATCAGCATGAGTTCGGTTTTACCGACCTCTTTATCAGCTTCAACTACTAAAACACATGCGTCAACACCCATCACTGATTCGTTGATGGAACGCACCATATACTGACCTAAAGTAGTTTTAGG
>JAFVVB010000177.1 GCA_017502425.1 Ruminococcus sp.
ATATCGTGTGAACCGCTACACTCAAAAGTTCTGTCGTAAATATCAGGAATGTACTCGATAGCCGCTGCCGCTGTCACTATCTTGAAAATAGAACCCGGAGTATAGCTTGAAGAAACTACGTTATCAAGATAAACACCGTCGTATTCTTCCTCATTATCCTCGTTAATCTCAGGAGGATTCTGAGGGTCATAGCCCGGAGTACTCACATCGCACAGTATCTCGCCTGTTTCATAGTTGTACACTATACACGCACCGTCTTTTCCCGCAAAAGCGTTATACGCTGCTGTGCACGCATTAGCGCTTATAGTAAGCTCAGCGCTGTTATTGGTTCTCAGCGATTTAGGAACACCGAGCCCGAATATAAAAGAATATCCGGTGAGTTCGCCTCGGTAGGCACTCTGAACCGCTGTGGAAATATTCAGTGAGTTATCACCGACTACGTGAAGCGTCGCCATTCTTGTATCAAGATTCTCGTGATATATACGCTCACCTTCGTCGTTAGTATGTGCGAGCATAACACCGTTTCTGTCTACGATGTCACCTGCCTGTGCAAGACCGTTACTGGATGCTACGTGACCGTTGTACGGTTGCTGCACCCACGCTTCATTCTGGGTCAATAGTCGAAACGCAAGAAAACACACTCCGCCGAAAAACGCAAGCGTAACTATAAAAATGAGAATACTTCTCGACATAATTCTCTTCATGCGTACAACTCCTTTCTGACCATACTGTATTTAGTAAATTAATCTTTATGCTTTTTAAGTCTTTTTGCTGAATATGTTCTTTCATCAGCCGCTTTGATGAACGCTAAAAGTCCCCAGCAAGAAATGATAGAAGAACCACCCGCTGATACAAATGGTAGAGTAACACCGGTAAGCGGTAAAATATCAGTGGCACCAAAAATATTGAGTGCTGACTGGAAAACCATCAGACCTGCCGCACAGCACGCTGATATAGAATAGAATGTGGAACGGCTACGGGTAGTGATAGCACGAGCGTAGAAAGACAGCGCAACAATTGACATAGCAATCGCAAACGAAATGATAACGCCCATTTCCTCGCTGATAAGACCGAACACAAGGTCACTCTCAGATGCCGCAACATATTTCAAATATCCGTTTCCGACGCCGACACCGCACAGTCCGCCTGATGCTGTGTATGTAAGAACACGAGCTTGCTGATATGCGGTTGACTGGGCATATTCCCACACATGTCCCCACGCCGCGAATCTGTCGGCAACATATGGTTTGAACTTCAATACGATAGTTCCGGCAAACACAACCGAAACCAAAGCTAACATAATAGTTTTGAAATCTCCCGAACGCATAAACGCGATGATAAGGAAGGTTGCAAAGAATATAAGTGCGGTACCGAAGTCACCCATGAGCGCCAGCGCACCTACACAAACAGCCGAAAATACGATAAATTCAAGGAAGTTTCGTTTAGTTTGTAATTTATCGAGTGCCGCAGCACCAACGAAAATATACGCAACTTTCACAAACTCCGACGGCTGTACAGAAATTGAACCGATCCTGATCCAGTTAGCTGCACCGTTTTGAACAGTACCGAAAACTATGTTGATACCGAGCAGCACAACCGCCGCTATCATAATAGCCATTCTCAACGAATCGACTCTGTCAGGATTTTCAATGAACTTCACAAGACAGCAGAAAAATACTATACCGATAGCCATCGCTATAAGCTGAACGTACGCAGAACGTATTTCCTGACGCACAAGTAGTATAACTCCTATACCCGTCAGAAACGACGCAAGTGCCTCAAGCTCAAAGCTGATTCTTTTGAGAATCATCGATGAAACGAAGAAAAAGCCCCATATAACAGCTTCTAAACACAAGAATACGGTAAAAGGCTTGAAATCCTGAACTTCATTGGTAAAACACGCTTCAACCGTCATGAAAAGGTGGAAGAACGTAATAAGTATCATCAGTTTATATGGTTGTAGACTGCCTTTATTAGAGGCTTTTGAGAAGAACCACGACGGTCTTAGTCTATCCTGAAACTCTTCGCCACGCTTTAAAATAAAAGTAGTCTTACCTACGGTTATCTCGTCATCAATGAGAACCTGAGTTCTTCCCCTGGTTTTCTTACCGTTGACGTAAGTACCGCCTTTAGAGCCGATGTCCGACACCATCCAGCCTTCCTGACGTCTGAGTAACACACAGTGGTCACGCGACACTGACATATCGTTGACACATATGTCGCTACCTTTACTTCTACCGATAGAATTCTCCCAGAACAGTACCGGTACCTTCTGAGTGTGCCCTTTGACCTCTAAAGTGACAAGCGGTTTCTCCGGTCTTCTGTGACGACGCATAGATGCATAACATTGATAAATAATAACTACCGCATAAACAGGTAGCAAAAACCTCAGCGCCACTACGGCGATATCAAGAAAAACCTGAAGTCCCATAGATGTCACCTCCATATATTTTTTAGTAAAATAACGAAATGTATATACATTTTGATTTTACTCTATATATAACTAAAAGTCAACTTGCGATCACACTCAGTGCCGATTATTTATTGCTCCACCACAATATGTAGTGAACTTACGGTGGGATTATTGACTATTTAGGATATTTTTAGTATTATAGTATAAGTTTATATGTAAAAAAGGATAAGTTTTATGGAAAATAAAAACGAAAGATTTTGGCATCGTGTTGCACTAGGCTCATCGGTCAGCTTCTTTTTAGTCTATACATTCTTTCTGTACGGACCACTCAAACTCTACATAGAAAATAAAGATACGCTGTGGTTCAGCTTTGATGCGACACTTATCGTCACACTCATTATATCAGTAGTAGGCTTTTTAGTTATCACCCTAATAACGTCTTTACCGAAACGAATTATCCACGCAGGACTATGCTGTCTTGTGTTTGCGTTGGCACTGGGGCTATTCATTCAAGGAAACTTCCTTAATATCGACTACGGCTCCGGTGTACTCGATGGTAGTGAAATCGCGTGGAAAGACTACACCACCTACGGTGCTATCAACTGCGCTGTGTGGGCTGCGTGTCTTGCGTTTCCGTTCGCATTTTTCATGGTGTTCCGACTTCAGTGGCGCAGAATACTGATGTTTTCTTCACTCGGACTGATACTTGTTCAGTCGGTGATACTGGGCTCTTTGATTGTTCAGAATCAAGGCACACTCAATAAAACCACCTACGAAGTAACCAGAGAGGGTATCTATGAATTAAGCGAAGACGATAACACCATCGTTTTTGTACTCGACTCTTTCGACGAAAACTACTTTGATAAAATCAAGAAAGACTTCCCTGACTATAAGAAAAAGTTAGATGGTTTTACCGAATACGATAACGCACTCTCTACTGCATCAGGAGCTTCTGTTGCCTTACCATCACTGCTCACGGGAGATGTTTACACTAAAAAGACTTCTTACTCTGACTATCTCGACAGCTTATGGCACGAAGACAATGTTTACTCTATGCTCAGCAAAGAAGGTGTAGACACACGAGTTTTTGCTCAGACTGAGTATTTCACCTCTGATGCTAAAGGAGATATTAAAAACATCGTTGACTACATGGATAGTCAGGGTGCGTATATTTCCTTGATTAAAACTCTTTATAAGTACACCGCGTATAACTATTCGCCTCATTACTTAAAGCAGTATTTCTGGATGGATTTAAACACAATCTCATCGTATAAATCCAAGAATATTTACTCGCTCAATGACGCAAAACTATATTCCGACTACGTTCGAAACGAAGGCTTTTCTTATACCGACGAGTATAAAAACAGCGTTCGTATCTATAACCTTGTCGGTGCACGCTCACCGTACACTCTGACTAAAAACACTATCAAAAGCATCAACGGCACTACTTTGGACGACCAGATATACGGTTGTTTCAACTGCCTTTTCGCTATGATAGATGACCTTAAAGAAAACGGTGTGTATGAAAATGCTAACATTATCATCACTGCTAACATCGGTAATAAAGGCTTAACCCAGCATCCGATTCTATTAGTAAAACAGTCGGGAAATAGAGAGGGCTATGAAGTAAGCAGCGCTGCTGTGTCACTCTTTGATTTTGCGCCGACACTTGCATCATATCACACCGATAATTACAGCGCTTATGGTTCAGGTAAAACCTTCATCGATTTCTCAAACGATGCTAACCGCACACGTTACTTCTACTTAAACACAGGAGAAAATAACGAAACCAGAATCGAGCAATACAGCACACGTGGCAACGCTGACGATGTTGATAGTATGAATCTTCTTGATAAATTCTACTCAACCGATGTTATCACCGATTACCGCATGGGCACCTCGCTCACATTCACTATGGACGCAAGCGCCAATATGTACTCAACCGAAGGTTTCTGCTCTACTACCGGTTGGCGTACTCCTGTGGCAGGACCTAGTGCTCAGATGCGTATTCCTATCGCATCTATCGACAGCAACGCCGAGGATATCCACGTATTCTTAGGAGTTCACAGCGTCGATAAGGTTTCAAACTGCGTAATCTACGCTAACGGAAAATCCGTTTTCAGCGCTAAAATCAGCAAGTCTTTCGAAAAAGACGGTATCAACTTTACCGTTCCGACTTCTCTGATTGACGATAACAACGTGCTCACTCTCGATTTTGAATTTACTGATATTTCTAACGATGAGCTTGAGCTCGATACTAATAAACGCACCAAAGTAATATCGCTTGAATCTTTCAAGATGTACACCCAGTAAGCAATATTTATGACACTGAAAAGAGGCTGTTCACTTCACTTAGTGAACAGCCCCTTCTTTTTATGCTAAAAAGTCCGCGGATAACACCACGGACTTTTCTATAATCAATTATTCAACTGTTACGGATTTAGCAAGGTTACGAGGTTTATCAACGTCGTTTCCTCTGTTCACAGAAGTATAGTATGCGAGCAACTGAAGAGGTACAATACCAACCATAGGCATCAGAATCTCATCAATCTGTGGAACTCTGATAACGTAATCCGCTACGTCACCTTCAATGTTAGCGTACTGATCACACACGATGATAGTCATAGCACCACGTGCTTTAACTTCCTTAATATTGCTGACGGTTTTTTCCATTAATGTATTCTGTGTCACCACTGCGATAACAGGCATTCCATCAGTAATGAGTGAAATAGTGCCATGCTTGAGCTCGCCTGCCGCATACGCCTCGGAGTGAATGTAAGAAATCTCCTTTAACTTAAGCGAACCTTCCATAGAAAGTGCATAGTCAAGTCCTCTACCAATATACATAAGGCTGTCAGCAGTAATAAGTTTAGTAGAAATATACTGACAGTCATCGATAAGGTCCTCGATAGTCTTTTCGATATAATCAGGAGTGGACATCAGCGATTTTGTGAGCTTTGCGCACTCTTCTTCTGTGATTTTTCCGTTAGCATAAGCCATCTCAAACGCAAGCAGATACATAACAGAAATCTGAACCATATATGCTTTAGTTGAAGCAACAGCAATTTCAGGACCTGCGTGTGTGTAAATGACCATCTCCGCAGCTCTTGCGATTGAGCTACCCTTACCGTTAACGATAGCTAAGGTCTTAGCACCGAGTTCTTTAGAAAGCTCCAGCGCCGCTTTACTGTCAGCAGTTTCACCTGACTGTGAAATGATAATAACAAGGTCATCTTCATTGATAAGTGGCTCTCTGTATCTGAATTCCGACGCTATATCAACGATAACCGGAACTCTCGCGAGCTTTTCGATTACGTATTTACCAACCATACCTGCGTGCATAGCTGTACCGCACGCTACGATATAAATCTGTCTGTATCCTTTGAGCATCTGTGGTGTGATACCGCACTCGGAAAGGTCAGGCATACCGTTTTCAATTCGTGGAGATATAGTAGTTTTTATAGATGTAGGCTGTTCGTGGATTTCCTTAATCATGTAGTGTTCATATCCGCCTTTTTCAGCAGAATCAGGATCCCAGTCAGCTGTCTTTAAATCTTTTTCAATGTGTCTGCCGTGAAGGTCACAGAAACTTACTGTACCGTTTTTGAGTACTGCGATTTCGTCGTGCTCAAGCAGATAGTAGTCCTTAGTGTACTGGATAATAGCAGGAACGTCCGATGCAATAAAGCACTCGCCTAAACCCTGACCTACTATGAGAGGACTTTCGCATCTGGTAGCGTAAACCGTACCCGGATGGTCAGCGAAAACAATACCTAAAGCAAACGAACCTCTGACTTCTCTTAACACCTTGTGGATAGTCTTGATAGGATTACCATCGTAGTAGAAATCAAGTAACTGTGCCACTACTTCAGTATCAGTATCACTTAAGAAAGTTCTGTCATTATCAATGAGAAACTGCTTTATTTCCTTGTAGTTTTCGATAATACCGTTATGTACCAGCGTTACTCTTTTACCACTGTGTGGATGAGAGTTCACATCAGACGGCTCACCGTGAGTTGCCCAACGTGTGTGACCGATACCTGCGTGACCACAAGGTCTGCCCTCTTTTTTCATTTTGTCAACAAGGTCTAAAAGGCGACCTTTTGACTTTGCTACTTTGATTTTATCGTCTTCAAAAACTGCAATACCTGCTGAGTCATAGCCTCTGTACTCTAATTTAGAAAGAGCAGAAACCAAAACTTCGCTGCAATCTCTCGGACCAACATAACCAACTATACCGCACATAAAAATGCTCCTTTGCTAAAAATCTATTTAAAGTTTAATAACTATCAATCGTCATAACCGTTAGGGTTATTTTTCTGCCAATTCCATGAATCACGACACATTTCCTCAAGACCACGTCTTGCTTTCCATAAAAGCTTTTCGTTAGCTTTTTTAGGGTCAGCAGTTACGGTAGCAACGTCGCCCGGACGTCTATCCATGATCTCATATGGCACATCGAGTGAATTGACCTTTGAAAACGCTTTGACTATATCTAAAACGCTGTATCCTGTACCTGTACCTAAATTGAAAATCTCGGTACCTTTGTGTCCTTTGTTAAGATACTCAAGTGCCTTAAGGTGTCCTTGTGCTAAATCCACAACGTGGATATAATCTCTGACGCCTGTGCCATCATGTGTATCGTAATCATCGCCGAAAACGCCTAACTTCTCACGTTTACCCACAGCCACCTGAGTGATATACGGCATCAGGTTATTCGGAATGCCGTTAGGACTTTCACCGATAAGACCGCTTTCGTGAGCACCGATAGGGTTAAAATACCTGAGCAGTACAACACTTAAATTCTCATCAGCAACTGTCGCATCAGTAAGAATCTGCTCATTAAACAGTTTAGTCCAGCCGTACGGATTAGTACACGATGTAGGCATATCCTCAGTGAGAGGTACGACCTTCGGTATTCCGTAAACCGTAGCCGAAGAACTGAACACGATTTTATTAACACCGTATTCTTTCATCACTTCCAGTAATGTAAGCGTGGTGTCGATATTATTTCTGTAATACATCACAGGTTTTTCAACGCTTTCTCCTACCGCCTTGAATCCCGCAAAATGAATAACGGCATCGATATCACATTTTGAGAATAAATCAGAAAGCGCCTTTTTGTCAGCAACATCAATTTTAAAAAGTGTTACGTCTTTACCTGTTATCTTTCTGACTCTATCAAGTGACTTTTCACTTGAGTTATCAAGGTTATCAGCAACAACTACTTCGTATCCGCTGTTTAACAGCTCAACGCAGGTGTGGCTACCTATATATCCGGCACCACCAGTAAGTAATACTTTCATATTTTTTCTCCGTTTTATCAGTTTGTTTTATGGTTGAATGTAGGAACTATATCACAAAGCATCTCAACTGTCTTATCAGCATCATTGAGCTCAGCATACTCTTTGAGTTTATCAAGTTTAGTAAGCAACTGCTGTGGTTCAATATCAATCTGATTACCGATGAAAATCTTTTTATTTGCGGTGGATTTAAGTCCTTCCTCGTCCATCAGAAGCTCTTCAAAGAGCTTTTCGCCCGGACGAAGACCCGTAAATCTGATTTCAACATCTTTATAAGGAACCTTACCGTACATTCTTATGAGATTTTCCGCTAAAGTAGTAATCTTAACAGGGTCTCCCATATCAAGGACGAATATCTCACCACCACTAGCCATCGCACCTGCCTGAAGTACAAGTGACACAGCCTCAGGAATAGTCATAAAATATCTGATTATATCAGGGTGAGTAACAGTAACAGGCTTGCCTGCTTCTATCTGACGTCTGAAAAGCGGAATAACCGAACCATTAGAACCAAGCACGTTACCGAATCTGGTAGTAACGAATTCTGTTTTCGAGCCACTTTGAGATTTATACTGAACTATCATCTCACAGCAACGCTTAGTAGCACCCATAACGTTAGTAGGATTTACCGCTTTATCGGTAGAAATCATAACAAACTTTTCGGTGTCGTATTTTTCAGCAAGGGTGACCATATTCCATGTGCCGAAGATATTATTCTTAACAGCTTCAGCCGGAGAAGTTTCCATCAGCGGAACGTGTTTATGCGCAGCCGCATGGAAAACCACCTGAGGTTTGTATTCTTTGAAAATACATTCCATTTTATCATAGTCACGAACTGAGGCTATCAATGTTTCAAGATCCAGAGCTGACTCGAATTCAAGCTTTAACTCCTACTGGATATCATATGCGTTATTCTCATATATATCGACTATGATTATCTTCTTAGGTGCGTATTTTGCCACCTGTCGTACAAGCTCTGAACCGATAGAACCGCCACCGCCTGTGACCATACAAACCTTATTTTCAATGAATTTTCTGATTTCCGATTTATCAAAGGTAATCGGCTCTCGACCAAGCAGATCTTCGATTTTAATATCTTTGACCTGATTTAATAGCTGAGGTTTATCATCGTCAAATAGTAGCTGACTTAAATACGGAACCATCTTGATTTTGCACTCAGTCTGAGAGCAAAGCTTCATTATGCTCTTTCTCTCTTCCTCGGTACACGATGGTATAGCAAAAAGTATGAGTTTGATCTTATATTCTTTACATATTCTCGGAATATCTTTAGTAGTGCCGACAACTTCTATTCCCATAAGCTTAGTGTCACGTTTAGAAACATCGTCGTCAACCATACATACCGGAAGAATATTTCTCGACGGGTTATTCTCATCATTGTGTGCATTAGAGATATCGGTGAGAATCATTTTCGCAGCCTGTCCGGCTCCGACTATGAGTGTTCTCTCGTAATTTTCGGAACGTCCGAATTCAGTAAGGTCAATGAATGTGTGCTTGAATACGTATCTGAACAGGGTAACACTACCACATGTAATAAGAAAATCAACTAAATAGAATACCCAGTTGCCTTGTTTTTGAGCAAGGCTTGCGAAAAATATGCTTAGTGCAAAGCCTGACATAACTCCCACAGTACAGTAAACATAATCTTTTACACTGAATTCACGCCACACTCTATTGTACGCTCCGCATATATACATCATAAAAAAGCAGAACAGCACATTTAAGAGTATTATCCATAAAATACGTATATCGTTAACTACATACGCTTCTTTAGATAAATCAAAAACAGTGCAAAATAGCGATAAAAAAGCATTTGAAACAAGCGCTGACAGCGATACTAAAACAGCATCGACTATCATTAGTAGGTTTTTGCGATGGTTAATCTTTTTCATAATCATTTTCCTCATCTGAAATGCACATAATTACATACAGTAATTATACTCCATATACTATTATAATGTCAATAAAAACTATAATTTGACATATATTCTTTTCGTCACTAATACAACACTAAAACAAACACAAATGGAATATATAAACCTTCCGGGTCATATACATTACTACAACTACTCGGAGGTTTTTGTATGAAGGGCAATGTCGAACAGCGTGCACTAAAACTTGGAGAATACATAGCCAGCACCAGCGCCACGGTACGTCTGGCAGCTAAAAAATACAACATCAGTAAATCCACCGTACATAAAGACGTGAGCGAACGTTTAAAGCAGATAAATATGCCACTGTATAAAAGAGTCAGGAAAGTACTAGATCAAAATAAAGAAGAACGGCACATCAGAGGCGGAATAGCCACAAAAGAAAAGTACAAAAAGCTGTGTAAAAAAGACTGAATAAAGGCGTGCTGACAGCATAACGCTATCGGCACGTCATTTTATTTTATACAGTAAACACATACTTACAACTTTCTCTTTACTTTACACGTGTTAAGTAGTATAATCAACGTGGTATATAATCGAATTTATGATATCATAAGGAGATACTACTATGAATATTCCGTTCTCACCACCTGATATTACTCAGGCAGAAATTGATCAGGTAGTAGAAGTTCTGAAAACCGGTTGGATCACCACCGGCCCAAAAACTAAACTTTTTGAGCAAAAAATTGCTAAAATGTGTAATACTCAGAAGGCTGTGTGTCTTTCTTCCCAGACAGCATGTGCTGAAATGACCCTGCGTATTTTAGGAATCGGACCGGGAGACGAAGTTATCGTCCCTGCTTACACATATACCGCTTCCGCTTCTATTATTTACCACGTAGGTGCTACTCCAGTGCTCGTTGACTGTGCAAAAAACAGTTACGAGATGGACTACGATAAAATGGAAGAGGCTATTAACGAAAAAACCAAAGCTATCATTGCTGTTGATTTAGCAGGCATAGTATGCGACTACGACCGCATTTATGAAGCAGTGGAAAGAAAGCGTTCTATCTTCAAACCTTCCGATAACCCTATCCAGCTTGCTTTGGGACGAGTTATCGTTATGAGCGACGCAGCTCATGCTTTCGGCGCTAAGTGGCACGGTAAGAATTGTGGAGAAATCGCCGATTTCACTAACTTCAGCTTCCACGCAGTTAAGAATATGACTACTGCTGAGGGTGGCGCAGCTACATGGAGAGAAATCAAAGGCATCGACTCTAACGAAATTTACAAGAAATTCATGCTCATGACCTTACACGGTCAGACTAAAGATGCTTTCGCTAAAAACAAAGGCTCCTCATGGGAGTACGATGTTGTTGACACTCAGTATAAATGCAATATGCCTGATATACTTTCGGCTTTAGGTCTTGCTCAGCTTGACAGATATGACGATATGCTCAAACGCAGACACGAGCTTATCAAGCGCTACAACGAAGCTCTCAAAGATCTTCCTATCGAAGTTCTCAATCACGAAGACCACACACATCGCTCCAGCGGTCATTTATACTTTGTGCGCTTTACTGGTAAGGATTGCGATTACAGAAACGCTTTCTATGACAAGATGAAAGAAAAGGGAGTTGCGTGTAATGTCCACTTCAAACCGCTCCCTATGTTCACAGCATACAAAGCTAAGGGATTTGATATCAAAAACTATCCTAACGCCTATGCTCAACATAAAAACCAGTTAACTCTCCCTATGAATACAGTTATCACCGATGAGCAGGCTCAGTACGTGCTCGACTGTTTCATAGAAACATTCAAAGAATTAGAATAAACTCACCTTAGCGGAGGCTGTCCATACAGGACAGCCTTGATTTTTCAAAAAAACGACACGCTTTGTTATTAATTTATTCATTTTTGTCCTTTTATTTATACTATAATTATTATGGAAATAATAATGAATTAATTCAGTTTATACTGATAATTAACTATTATGACGGAGGGATTATTATGAACAACGGAAAAATACTCATCGTTGATGACGATACCAATATCTGCGAATTACTCAGACTCTATATCGAAAAAGAAGGCTATTCTACCGCTATCGCTTATGATGGTGAACAAGCACTCGAGCTTTTCGAGAGAGAACAGCCTAACCTCATTTTACTTGACATAATGCTCCCTAAGCTCGACGGTTGGCAGGTATACAGAGAAATCAGAAAAACTTCTGACTGTCCTATCATTATGATTACCGCTAAAGGTGAGGTTTTTGATAAAATTCTCGGTCTTGAGCTTGGTGCAGATGATTACGTAGTAAAGCCTTTCGAGGCTAAAGAAATTGTCGCACGAGTACGTGCCGTGCTTCGCCGAGTAGGTTCAAACGATGAAGAAACCATAAAGCAGGTTAACTGGGATAAGCTTTCCATCAACCTCACTAACTATGAATTAAAAGTAAATGGTGAAGCGGTTGATACCCCACATAAGGAGATGGAGCTTTTATATCACCTTGCGAGCAATCCTAATAAAGTATTCACCCGCGACCAGCTGCTTGATCAGGTATGGGGATTTGAATACTACGGTGACAGCCGTACAGTAGACGTTCACGTTAAAAGAATCAGAGAAAAAATAGACGGTGTTTCCGATAAATGGGAGCTTCGCACCGTATGGGGAGTAGGCTATAAATTTGAAGTCAAAGGTTAAGAAACTCACAGCGTCTTTTAGCCGTTCTATACTTCAGAAATACGTGACCGTCAGCTTGCTTCTTATTTTCCTCAGTATGCTTGCGCTCGGTGTTACTATGCTGTTTTTCGTAGCTGATTTCTGGGAAAGAGATAAAGAAGAAACCCTTATAGAAAACGCTAATCAAGTATCTTCCGTTATTTCTGCAGCATCAAACTACAACACAGCTAACCACACCCTGATTATCGAGGACCCTGAGCTGTTCACAGTCACTATTTCTACCATAGCAAAAAGCGCAGACGCTAATATTATCGTAGTAAATAATAAAGGTAGAACACTCTACTGCTCAGAAGCACTCGAGTGTGCTCACACAAATAAAACAGTATCATCGGATATTCTGGGAAAAACTGTTTTCAATAGCTTTTTCGAGTTTGGTACACTCGACGGTTATTACGAGGAAACTCACTACACCGCAGGTGTTCCGATAACCATGAATATCTCAGGCGACGAAGAAATCATTGCTTTCTGCTACGTTTCTACCGAATCCGCATTCGTAGCGGGTCTTACTATGGCGATGATGAAAATCTTTATATCAGCCGCTGTAATAACATTACTTTTCTCGCTGATTTTAGTTTCCGTCCTGAGTTATAAACTCGCGCGCCCTCTGCGTCAGATGTCAGATGCAGCGAAAAAATTTGCTGTCGGCGACTTCTCGGCTCGAGTCAGCGTAACGGGAGAAGACGAAGTCGGTCAGCTTGCGGTTGCATTCAACCATATGGCAGATTCACTGACTGCCAGCGAAGGTATGAGACGCAGTTTCATAGCTAACGTCTCACACGAGCTCAAAACTCCTATGACCACTATCGCAGGATTTATCGACGGTATGCTCGACGGTACTATTGAACCATCAAAGCACAGCCATTATATGAGAATCGTTTCTTTAGAAGTCAAGCGACTTTCAAGACTGGTTCAGTCTATGCTTTCTCTTTCGAGAATCGATAATGGTGAGCTCAAACTAAACCGCAATGAATTTGAGATGTTCTCGGTTATCGTCAATGTACTTGCAGGATTTGAACCTCAGATATCAAAGAAAAATATTGAGATAAAAGGTCTTTCAAATTTCAGAAAACTTAAAGTCGATGCCGACCCTGACCTGATGCATCAGGTTATCTACAACCTCATTGAAAACGCCGTTAAATTTACTAACGATAACGGCTATATAGCTTTCAGCGCTGATATCACTAAATATGATATATCGGTATCTATCGAAAACAGTGGTCCGGGCATTCCGCCTGAGGACATAAGATACGTATTTGATCGTTTCTATAAAACCGATAAAAGCCGAAGCATCGATAAAAAAGGTATGGGACTGGGACTATTCATCACCCGCTCTATCATGAGACTTCACGGCGGCTATATATATGTTGAGTCCGAGCAGGACAAATACTGTCGTTTCACTTTCAAACTGCCTGTTATCAACAAACAGTATGAAAAGATGAAAAACAAAAACACGATAGAAACTACCGCAATTGATAAAACGGAGGAATAAACATGGACGAATTTAATCGTAATTTTGACCCTACCGACGAGTATGAGTCAATAAACACAGATAAAAAAGAAGAAATCACAGCAAATGAAGTCAATACATCTTCTGATAAACCTGAAAACGAGTTCAAGGCAGCTTCTGAAGAGAAAGTTGAAAACAAAGCCGAAAACTCAGCAGACGATGTTTTCTCAGCATTTGACAAGGCTATGAACGACAAGGAGAAAAACGCAGTTCCACCTGTAAACAATCCTGTGTATAATAAGCCACCTTACACTGCTTACGAGAACACATATAACCCTGATGTCTATCGTCAGCAGGCTCCACCGGCATATAAGCCTCCTGTGTATCATCAGCCGACATACACTGCTCCACCACAGTATATACCACCTGCTCAGCACACCAATCAGTACGGTCCGTATACTCACCAGCAGCCTAATGTACAGCCAAATACACAGCCAAACGTTCAGCCAAATGTTCAGCCTAACGTTAGGCAGTACACTAACAGCTACAACCAGCAAAATCCTCAGACATATAATCAGAATTTCAATCCGTACTCTACTCCTGCTCAGACTAGTGTACCTAAAAAGGAGAGCACCCCTACTGCTACTAAAGTGCTAATCGGTGTACTTATAGGTTTCTTAGTAGTATTTATGATAGCATTTTTCGTGAGCTGTTCATCAGCTTTATCTAATTCCAAAGACAGCAAAAACTCCGATAATCCGCTTTCTAAATTTGCTACCGAGCCTAGTCTTTTCGAAGACGAAAACGGCGACAGCTTATTCGGTGACGGATATGGCGGCGACTTTCCTTTCAGTCCGCAGTACGAGGGTGACACCTTCAAAGAAGATATCACTCTGATGGCTGATGAGGGTCATACCCAAAAGTCCTTAGACGGAAAAGACGGCAACTCATACAAGCCTGACGAAAAAGCTAAGGGTATTGAACTCAAAGACCTTCCAAAAGACAAGGACGATAAAAAGTACAACACCCAGAACGCTTACAACACCGTTACTGACAGCGTTGTTTCAATAACATGCTATGAAGAAAAAATCACCGACAAAGAAGAAGACATCGTCGGTGAAGGCACAGGTACTATTATTTCAAAAGACGGCTATATTGTAACTAACAGCCACGTTATTGGCGATAGCAGACAGTATGCCATCAATGTTACATTAAACAACTCAAAAGAGTACGAAGCTAAAATCGTAGGCTATGACTCAAGAACCGACCTCGCTGTACTCAAAATCGACGCTAAAGATTTAAGCTACGCTAAATTCGTTGATTCTTCCACAGTAGAAGTAGGTCAGGACATCGTAGCTATCGGTAACCCTGGCGGTTCAAGCTTCCAGAATTCTTTGACTAAAGGCATCGTTTCTGCGGTTGACAGAGAACTTGATTTAAGCAAAAACGTGAAATACATCCAGCTTGATGCTGCTATCAACCCTGGCAACAGCGGTGGTCCGCTGTGCAACATCTACGGTCAGGTTATCGGTATCAATACAGCTAAAATCAGCAGTCAGGAATACGAGGGTATGGGATTTGCTATTCCATCAAACACAGTAGCTGACATTGCTAACGACCTGATTCACTACGGATATGTCAAAGACAGAGTAAGACTTGGTCTTGTCGGCAGAGAAGTAGACGAGAGCATGAGTGCCTCTTACGGTGTACCTAACGGTGTTCTTATCACAGAAATCGATGAGAAAGGTCCGCTTTACGACACTAAAATCGAAACATACGATATCGTTACCCAGATTAACGGCGTAGATGTTTCATCTTTCCAGGATATCTACGGCGAGCTTGCTAAATATAAGCCTGGCGAAGAAATAACACTCACCCTTTACAGACTCGAATACTAAAGAAAAAACACCCGAAGGTATAATCCTTTGGGTGTTTTTAGTATATACAGATATTTTTTTGCAAAA
>JAFVVB010000178.1 GCA_017502425.1 Ruminococcus sp.
GAATTTTACTCAACCGTTGATGACGAGTGGTATAAATGGAACGGCGAAGATGTCAGCAAAGACGAATATGAAACACTTAAATCAAGTGCATTTGATAAAGACTACGCTAACATCGCTAATAATCTCAAACCACTAAGTGATATATATTCAGACATCAATAGCTACTAAACCTACACTATAACGCACAACACCCCTGCAACTTAGAGTTGCAGGGGTGTTTTATATATCAATTATGATAATTAAGTTAAGCGAGCTTTTCTGTGAGCTCAGCGTCACCGTAAACTGAAATCCAAGAACCGGTCTTAGTAGCTTCTGCGTCATTAATTACAACCCAGATTTCGCCGGCGCTGAATCCGTCGTAGTCACTGGTCTGGATACCACCACCATTATTGATAATGATGCTGTATGTGTGCTCAGGTGGAACATCGAGCTCAGTTGTGTACCAACCGTTCTCGTCAACCTCAGTCATCTGTAAACCAGGCCATGCTTCATACATGTTAACCTGTGTGCCACCACCAATTGGAGTAGCCCATGCCCAGAGGAATGGATCCCAAGTGAGGTCACCGTCATGTTTAACGTGAACTTTTACACTGTCAACTTTGTATGTGTACTGATAAGTAACTGTAACGTTACCTGTGATAACACCATTTGCGTTAGCTGGTGTTTCTTTAAGCTCATAGAATACGCTGTCTTTAGCTTCTGTTGTGTACTCTTCACCGAGTCTGTATTCTTTAACGAGTGGTGAAACAAACGCCTTACCCTCTTCGTCAACGTAGTTTACTGTGAGAGTGTAAACAGTTACATCTTCTAAAGCTAAGAACTGCTGGAGTAATGTAGCATCCATAACTGATGTGTAGGTATCGTAGTTGTAGTCACCTCTAGCGATAACTTCGTCATCAAGTACTTCAACTAATGCAAGATGAAGCTGGATAGCAGTAGCGTCCATGATACTAAGAACACCGTCGCCATCAATGTCACCGTTCTTATCTTCGAGTGAAGATGGTGTGAATCGTTTAAAATAGTAGTTTACATCAGTATCTTCTTCAGCAAATTTACCCTCAACGTCACCCTCAACTGTGTCGATTTCGTACTTGAGTGGGATTGATGTATCAACAGGTGCGATGTAACCTTCGCCAGGCATACCTAAAATAGTATTAGTTTTGAAGCTCTTACCAGTTGTGTTATCAATGTGATTGATAGAAACTGTTGAGAACTTAGAATCGATAGCACAAGCTTCGTATGTAGATTTCTCAACTGCGATGATAGATGAGAATGCAGGAATCTGGAATTTAAGACCCTTAACTTCGCCGAGCTTCTTGATACCAGCGCTCTTATCGTTAGCGATAATTACCCATTCTGTATCAGCAGAGATGCCCTTGTCGATATGAGTCTTGAGCTCCTGGTTAACAGAACCCTTAGAACCATTGAACATAACAGCTACTTTGCTCCACTCGCCCTCAGCTGTGTTATCAACTGTGTAAGCGATAGTCTTTGAAGCACCAGCCATTGATGTGTGGAAGTTATACTTATATGTATCGTCATCATCATCTTTAGCAGCTGCTGTGAATGGTGAGAATACTGAACGAAGCTCCATCATACCCTTGTAGTAAGATACGAGGTCAGCGTTAGTCTCTAAGAGACTCCAGTCGATCATATTAAGTGTCGGTGATGATGAGTATGAGTTCTCATCGCCGTCCTTTGAACGAGCCATTTCTTCACCTGCTAAGATGAGGTTAATACCCTGTGAAGAAAGTGTGATAGCACTTGAAAGTTTGTTCTGTGCGATTGCGATATCATAACGATCTCTATAATCAGCAGACATACCGAAGTTGATACCAACGAGCTTATCATAGAGAGTGTTGTTATCGTGACATGAAGCGTAGGATACGCACTGCTCAGGAGCTAAAGCATTCCAGTTACAGCCCTTACCTATTGTGTTAGCACGGATACCGTAAGAAATACCAGGTGAATGTACCATTGAACCTGAGAGCCAACCCGGTGCAGTAGGACCATCGAATACACCGCCCTTTAACGCATCACGCATCTGGTCGTTGAAGAAACCGATACGCTCTGATGTTACGTTAGCGTTTCTCTGAGTACAAGCTAATACAGGTTCACCTGTACATGACTCAGGGTCTAAAGTAGTGTTACCTGACCAACCCTCGCCGTACATGATGATACGCTCATCAGTTTTATCGAGCATATCACGGATAAGGTTCATAGTCTCAACGTCATGGATACCCATAAGGTCAAAACGATAACCGTCGATATGATACTCATCTACCCAGTACTGGAGCATATCCATCATATATCTACGATACATATAACGCTCAGAAGCTGTATCATTACCGCAACCTGACTGGTTAGAGAATGTGCCGTCAGCGTTGATTCTGTAATAATAGTCAGGAACTACTGCTGTAAAGCAAGAATCCTGCTTATATGTATGGTTGTAAACAACGTCCATGATAACACCGATACCAGCCTCGTGGAGAGCCTGAATCATCTGTTTACATTCGTTGATTCTAACGTTACCATCATATGGGTTAGATGAGAAAGAGCCCTCAGGTACACCGTAGTTCATTGGGTCATAACCCCAGTTGTACTGTGTGTCATCGCCAGTCTCATCGATAGAACCGAAATCATAGAATGGGTTGATCTGAACATGTGTAACACCTAATGTTTTGAGATAATCAACACATGTTGAGATTTTGCCCTCGCCGTTTAATGTAGTACCTTCTTCAGTGAAAGCAAGGTATTTACCACGGTTAGCTTCTGATACACCAGAGTTAGGATTGTATGAGAAGTCTTTAACCTGAAGTTCCCAGATAACAGCGTCTGTCTGATCATCAACGTAGATGTGAGGATCTTTCTCCCAGTTCGCAGGGTCAGTAGAATCGAGATCTACTACCATTGAACGAGCAGAGTTAACACCGATAGCATAGGAATAAACGTCCTGTGTTTCACGAGTAGTTTCTACACCGTTTACGAGTCTGTCAGGTGATGTGATAGAGTATGTGTAGTATACGTTTTTGAGGTCGCCCTTAACAGTAACTGTCCATACACCAGTGAACTTATCACCATCGTTGAGTTTTGACATCTCGTGACTACCTAAATCAGCAGCGCCTTCTTCTGAGTCAGAACCTGTTGCGTACAGGTTGAGAACTACTCTAGAAGCAGTTGGAGCCCAAACTTTGAACTCTGTGCTCTGCGGTGTGTAGATAGCACCGAGAGTTCCGGAGTAAGCATACTCGTCATCAAGAGCCATAGCCGCAGCTGAATACTCATTGGAAACAGTAGGCTCCGCATCCGGAGTTTCTTCTGTTGTTTCTGCAAAAGTGCCAACGGTAGCAATGCTTAATACCATTAACAATGTGAGCACTAAAGCAAGAAGTCTTTTCATTGTTTTCATTGTTTCACCTCATAAAAAATTATTCAATGTATAAATCATTGACGATATCATTCTCGTCAAAGGTCCTACGTTTACGCTTAGATGTCACAAAAACGACACCCAAAATCACTAAGATGAGCACTATAACCCCTCCTGCTATATATACAGTAGTCGGGATAAGTCTATCTTTTTCATAATTTACAACGATATTGCTTTCATCAGAACTGAATTTTACTCCTTCAGCGCTATCGGAAATATACGAATATCCAGGAATATCAATATACTCCACAACTACGTCGGTATCTTTATCACCCACATAGGTCTTAGTATCAAGAATCTCACCATTATCACCCATATAGATAACGTTAGCAACACATGCACCGTCATTTAGTGAATTCGGGTCAACTGCGTTTTGCTCAGCTGACACTTCAATAGAGTTGAATTTATAGGTAACTGTGATTTCTTCTTTAGTGTACTCACCGGCACCATTTTCAGGGAGATTCTCAAGGTCTAATCGATATCCGTAGACACTAGGAATCTTCGGTGTGGTGTATTTCTGACCAACTCTGTTAGTCATTACGATAGAGTTAGCGATATCTTCGTCAAACTCATTTACAAAATGAATGGTAACATTAGAAAAGTCACCAGAATACTCTTTGCAGTTAACGGTGATTTCCTTAATGTCTTCTTCGAAGACTCCTTCTTTAGAAACACCGGCGCTAGTGATATCGTAGCTATATAAAATGCTGTTAGGGAATTCGAAAGAATAGCTCTCGCCCTTAGCACCTTTTAATATCTGCTGATATACTACCGCATTATTTTTAGTATCATAGTACTCAACGATAACAGTGCTGTTTTTATCTATGTTCTCATAAGCATCGAAGCTGCTTTTGTTAACTAACAACACGCAAGAATGCGGTTTTACTACGACTTTACTATCGGAAACGACGCCTAAGTTTTTGATACCAGCCTGATTTTCGTCGGCTATCTTCACCCATGAAAGACATAAGCCTGAAGGAAGTGTTACGGTAGTGCTCTTATCCGAACCGTTAAACACAGCCGCAAAAGCTTTGGTTTTTCCTGTACCTTTTATAGTGTATCCAATAACACCGTCGTCTGTATCTTTGATGTATTCGATAGAATCAGCAACAGCTCCCATGGAATCGGTAAGCATTTCTACGTTTTTACGGATATCAATGAGTCCTTTATAGTACTCATTTAAGTCAGCATATTTATTAAGGTCGTTCCAGTCAATCTGGTTAACTTCAACAGGAGATTTATAAGAGTTTTCATCGCCGTCTTTAGAACGTGCCATTTCTTCGCCAGCCATCATAAACGGAACACCTTGAGAGGTGATATTGATGGCAGCGGCAAGTTTATTCATAGAAACGAGGTCTTCCCTACGCTTTCTGAAATCTCCCTCGTCAGGATAAACTGACGCTACAAGTTTATCGTAAAGCGATAAATTATCGTGGCAGGAAGCATAGTTGATACACTGAGCAGGGTTTACATCCCATGTACCTGCGGTTGACATACCTTCGATACCCGATTTAACTTTGGATTTTCCAGAGCCTTTCTGGACAAAGCCACTGTCTTTAGCTTCGAAAACATTACCTTTCAGACCATCACGCATAGTATCGTTGAAAGCACCGATTCTACTCGAGAGTTTAGAAAGGTTGTCCTGATTAGCAAGGACAACAGAGCTGTCACATGAGGTATCAAGATTCCATGCTTCACCGTACATAATAATCTTTTCACCGTCAGGTAATTTATCAAGACTGCTACGGATGTAGTTCATGGTATCAACGTCATGAAGACCCATAAGGTCAAATCTGAATCCGTCAATGTGGTATTCCTGTGCCCAGTAAACCACGGAGTTTTTCATAAACTCACGGAACATAATACGTTCAGAAGCGGTATCATTACCACAGCCGGAGCCGTTGGACCAGTTACCGTCTTCGTCTAATCTGTAATAGTAATCAGGAACAATCAGGTTAAACCACGAGTCCTGAGATTTATACGTATGATTATATACCACGTCCATAATGACACCGATACCTGCATTATGGAGAGCCTGGATCATCTGTTTACATTCTTTGATTCTCACAAGTCCGTTATAAGGGTCAGAAGAGTAAGAGCCTTCAGGTACGTTATAGTTCTTAGGGTCATATCCCCAATTATACTGAGGATTAACTACATCAGTCTCATCGATAGACTGGAAATCATAGAACGGATTAATCTGGACATAATTCACTCCGAGATTTTTAAGATGATCGATACAAGTAGGAAGTGAACCTTCGACACCGTCGACCACTGTGCCCTCTTCAGTAAAAGCGAGGAATTTACCACGGTTCTTTTCACTTACACCGCTGTTTTCGTTAGCAGAAAAGTCTCTGACATTTACTTCCCAGATAACAGCATCGGTAGCAGAATCAACTCGTCTGAATTTATCGTCTTTCCAGCCTTTAGGGTCGGTAGTATTAAGGTCTAGAATCATACCGCGATCACCGTTAGCTCCGACAGCCTTAGCGTACGGGTCAACAACCTCATTGGTTTTGCCGTCAACAGTAACCATATATGTGTAGTATTTATTCTTATAGTCACCTTTTAAGTTAAGCACCCATGTTCCGTACTGTTTCACAAGCTTCATGCTGGTTTTAGAAAGCATTTGAGCGCCCTCTTCACCGTCAGTACCGGTAGTATAGATACATACCTTCACATCATCAGCGAGTGGTGACCAGACTTTAAACATAGTCTGGCTTTTGCTATAAATAGCACCAAGTTCGCCTTTATAGTAGGTTTTTTCAAGGTGTTTTACGTAATTGGCTACACCGACATTCTCGATAGTTATAGGAGGTTCAGTCGGTGGCTCAGTAGGTTTTTTCTTAGTATTTTTCGTGGTTTCTGAGGTTTCGTCCACAGCAGTTTCAGCCACGGTCTCGTCAGAAACACCGGATGTAGCAAAAGCACCGGTAATAGCTAGTGATGGTAAAAGCATCATAATAAGCACTCCTGCAATAATACGTTTTAGTCTCACGGTTTTGTTGCCTCCAATGTGTGCGTTTATACATTAAGATTATACTACAATACACATATGTAATTAATTCTTTAAAAGAAAATAACCGCCTATTCAGCGGTTATTTTTTATAACACTCATTTTAAACTGATTTAAACTAGAACCCATAACGTGAAAAAGTTGAAAGTTCCTCTTCGATTCTGAGTAGTCTATTATATTTTGCAACTCTGTCGGTTCTACACGGTGCTCCTGTTTTAATCTGACCTGCGTTTACTGCTACGGCTAAGTCGGCGATGGTCGTATCTTCGGTTTCTCCACTACGGTGAGAAATTACGGTAGTGTATGACGCGCGATGAGCACACATAACCGCATCTAGTGACTGGGTAAGAGTTCCAATCTGATTCACTTTAACTAAAATCGAATTGGCCGCTTTCAGTTCGATACCTTTTCTGAGACGTTTAGTGTTA
>JAFVVB010000179.1 GCA_017502425.1 Ruminococcus sp.
CTGAGAGGGTGAGCTCCGTTTAGGAAATAGTCCGGTGGACTATTTTTAGGAGCGAAGCGTGCAGGCGGGCACCGCGAGTGCTCGGAGCGGTCGCCAAGGGTGAATGAATTTTTTATAAAAATACATTGTCCCTCTCAGCGCGCCATAGAAATTAAAGCCTATGCACTATTGTGCGTAGGCTTTTTTCTATTTATTGCGTGCTAATAGTGGACTCGAAGGCTCGTCGTCACAAGCGATACTCGTTAAGAGCGATTCAGAGAATCACTCTTGTCCTCGTTATGCTGTTCCTCCTCTCCCCAAAATCATAGATTTCGGGGACCCCTTATTCAGGTCGAGCGAAGAAGAAACGAGTATGTTGAAACGATGGCAAAAAACGAGGTAGCCCAATTATGATAAGTAAAACTATTCTCAGCGAGTTAACGGTTGGCTAAAGTGATGGTTGTGTTGCATAAATATTAATGATATAATATATATGATTATCATTGGAACGAGGATGATATTATGAAAAAATCAGTATTATTGGTGTTTGTTATCATTATCTGTTTATTGTTGACATCATGTGTTAAAACCTATAATTCTATCGATGATTATCAGATTATATATGATAATGTCGAAAACGCTAATAAAACTTTTAGTGAAAGCGGACAGAAAGATACTTTGCTTGAATTTTCTGAGTATTCCTACTGCTCTTATTTACTTCTTTTCCCTAGGGAAACACCTGATAGTATTACTGATTTTGAATACTATTGGAGTCAGGGTATTGATTATGACTCGTATTTCACTTACTTTACATATACTTTGAGTGAATATAACTTCAATTTGTTCAGTAAATCTATCAGTGAGTTTTCTGTTTCATATGGTAACCAGACTAAAAAACCTGTTTATACAGAGACACTTTTTGAATACCCTACATACATTATGAGCTGGACTAATGATGTTTATGATAGCGGAGTGTGTGAATACGTCATGTTAGATGAGGACACGCATACTGTTATTAATGTATATAAAATGTTCTGTGAACTTGATGAGATTCAAAGAATAGCTGATTTTAATATAAAGCCTGTTGATGATGATTGTCGTGCTGTTGAAACTCTCTGCGGTAATGAGAATTTCAATTTCGCTAAGCACACGGGGTTTTCTGTTTATAGCTTCCTTGACGATAATAATCAAAGGTTTGCACCTGATTTAGATGAACTTATTTATGACGATTTTTTGGAGAGTGTTATAGTAACAAGCATAGCGTAAAAAAGCCTGACAATTATGTCAGGCTTTTTTATACTTTATTAGCATTGTTTGATGAGTCTGATGTAAAACTCGGCTGCTTTGTGAGCGCATTCTACTCTGATTCGCTCGTTGTTGCCGTGGATGGTAGAGCGTTCTTGTGCTGTTAAATCCATCGCTGAAAAGCGGTATACTTTATCACAGATTCTGCCGTAATGACGGCTGTCGGAACACTGTACCATCAAGTACGGTGAAGTGATACATCCTTTCCACGTTGAAGCGACAGCTTTCGCTACTTTTTCATATGCTTCGCACCCGGTCTGAGAGATACGTGAGGGATTCATACCGCTGATTACTGAAAGAGAGATTGAATCATCATTTATGGTTTTCTTTAAGTATTTTGTAGCAGATTCAATACTATCCTCAGGGTTTAGTCTGATGTTTGATACCATCGATGCTTTCGGTGGAATAACATTAGCGGCATCACTGCCCTGCATCTGAGTGAAAGCGACGGTAGTTCTCAGTAATGCATTCATTTCGCCACCCTGAATTTTTCCTAATAATGCTAGCACAGGGGAGAATATCCACAGATTAGCAAATATCATTCGGTATATAAAAGTCGAGTGTCTGCCGAGAGTGTCAAACATTTCAGCAACCGGTTTAGTGATGTGGCATTTAAACGGATTTTTCTCGATTTTTACGCACGCTTTCGAGAGAATTCCTACTGGTGTGTGTGGCTTTGGAGCAGATGCGTGACCGCCTGCTGATTTGGTTTCGTATTTGATGTCAACCATACCTTTTTCAGCAATACCGATGAGACCGCACGGTTTCTTTACTCCTGGGAACACATTCTCAACTACGGCGCCACCTTCGTCTACTACTAAAGAGAGCTCAATACCGCTTTCTTCAAAGTAGTCAACGATGTTCAAAGCTCCTTTTCCGTTTATTTCTTCACCGCCTGAAAACGCAAAGTATATGTCATTTTCAGGAGTGTAGCCTTTTGAAATAAGATGGTCAGCCGAGAAAAGCACGCCGTTAAAAGTAACCTTAGTATCGAGTGTACCTCTACCCCAGACAACACCGTCTTCTAAAATAGCATCAAACGCAGGCTTTTCCCACATTTCTTCGTTTACTGGTACGACGTCATAGTGTGCCATGAGCACAGTAGGTTTACCATCGTTTTTACCTTTCCATCTGAAAAGCAAAGCTCGGTCAGGTAAACGTTTGAATTCGCATTTTTCAAAAACATTTGGATAAAGAGCAGGAAGACTATCTATCAGTCCTTCAAATTCTTTATCATCTTCTTTTTCCTTTTCGCGATAAGAAACTGTTTTGAATCGTACTAAAGTGCGTAAGTTTTCGATGCACTTGTCTTTATCAAAAGCCTCTTCGTTTTCAAAAAGCTCTACTTCAGGTTTTTTTCTGAACATTGCTGTGCGTATGAAAATGACAGCAAAAAACAGAGCTAAAACTAATAAAATAATATATAAAGCAATCATAGTTTAAAGCATTCCTTTTTTGTACATAATTCTGGCTACTAATACGGTGAAAAGTACACCGACAGGTACAATTATACCTACTGTGCCTGCGTTTAATGCAGGTACAAAAATGAAGAGTATCAGCATCAATAGAACAGGAAGTACAGAAAGCTTTAAGTTCTTTGAAATGAATACTACCGCAAGTCCACCGAAAAGTGCAGGAAGAATCATAGCAAAAGCAGGTTCAAGCACAGGAGATTCAAGTATAGGTGTCAAAGGAAT
Organism: Ruminococcus sp.; assembly: GCA_017502425.1. Lineage (GTDB taxonomy): Bacteria > Bacillota > Clostridia > Oscillospirales > Acutalibacteraceae > Ruminococcoides. The sequence continues at coordinate 2,982 of JAFVVB010000179.1, forward strand.
GATGAGAATAACGCCGATGATAATAATGATGGTTGTAACGATACTTGAGATAGCGATGGAAATAGTAGAAATAACTTCGCCTTCTTCGCTAGATGCTTTGACGTTTGCGCGCTCCATCGCATCAATAGCACATGGTAGCTTTAAATTAGAAATGTTACCAGTTACAAAAGAGAGATATGTACCACCAGCGCCGAGCATCGGAACGTAAGTGAATACTTCCACGATACCTACTGCCCAGTACATCGGCAAAGTAGCGAACAATCCTTTTGAAAGTGCTTTATAATCAGGAGTGCATGAGAAGATGATAGATAAAACAAGCGGGAAAGCAAGTAATATCACAGCGATAGTAAGACCCCATATTTTACCATAGCGGTGTACAGAGTCCATATATGATAAGTTCTTTTTCATTATGCGGTCACCTCCTGAAGCATTTGGGTGGTTATCTCATAACCACCGAAAATATTAGTGAACAGTATTGCTGATGCCATACCTACAATAAGCGAAATCGGAAGAGCATAGTCGGTGAGCCAACGGATTTTTAGTTTAGTAGCTAAAAGTCCCAGTATAGCCATAAAAACAGCAGATACTCCCATTACGCACACAGGTGTCAGTCCCTGTAAAAAGCCTTTTGAGATGTATGTAACGTCACAGAATACGTAGCCTAAAAAAGCGGAAATCATACCTAAAAACATAGCGTTGTTGAATATCTCGCTCCACTTTTTATCCTTTAAGCCGATTTTGTTCATACCACTCTGGATTTTTTTAGTAACCAGCGGAGCTAAAATAAGGCTTGCGGCTATGGATAAAGTCATAACCCACACTACGGTAACGTAAATGGATGGGTCGGTGATGGTAGTACCCGCGCCTTGACCGAGTGCCTCTAAAGCATTACCAGCAGCGACTGTTTCGTAGGTAATAGAGCCGATAACCGAGAGTCTCAGCCACGGTAACGGAATACCTAAACTCTTTGATAATGCTACTACACCGACTAAAACTGCAATAGCAGGAGCAATAGTGAATATAGCAGAGGATGAAATAGTTTTTTTGATAGTTGAGCTTTTGATGTTCAGCTCTTTTGCACGTTTTAGCGCTCGCACTAAAAAGAAAACGGACTGAGCCAGCACAACTGAAATGATGATTCCGACCATAATGTAAATAATCGGACTGTTTACTGAAAACTCCATAGTGATTCTCCTTTATTATTTTATAATTTGATTATAATATAGATATGTTGAAAATTCAATATTCTGGCAAAATGAGAAGTTTTTTGTAAAAATACGCTTGACAAATACTCTTTGCTGATGTAATCTAAACCTGTAAAATTTCAAAAAGCACCACAGGGGGTGCCGATGCTAAAGTCGGCTGAGATTGGAATGGACGTTTTCCTGACCCTGCAACAGTAGTTGCGAACCTGATACGGATAATGCCGGCGTAGGGAGTAGTTTTAGTGATTGACACCATACGCAAGTGTGGTGTTTTTTGCATTTAAAGGAGTGTTTTTTATGAAAAATGTAAATCAGAAAACCTTACGTCTGGTAACTTCAGGCGTGCTCATCGGCTTAGCATCGGTGTTGTCGGTAATCAAGGTGTTTGCGCTACCGTTTGGCGGTTCGGTGACACTTTTCTCGATGGTTCCTATACTCGTGCTTTCGTATATGTACGGTGTAAGATGGGGACTGCTCAGCGGCATGGTGTACGGTGTTTTACAGATGATTTTAGGTGCTACTATGAGTCAGGCTTTTGCAGGACTCGATGGATTTGCGATTGTTATTATGGCATTACTTGATTACATCGTAGCGTATGTGGTGATTGGTTTTAGCGGTGTTTTCAAGGGTAAAATCAAAAACCACACAGTAGCGTTTTCTTTAGGCGCTGTTGTAGCTATTTTGCTCAGACTTTTATGTCACTTTTTATCCGGCTGGATTCTATGGGGAAGCTACGCATCGAGTTATTTTGAAGAGATGAACAACTCTTTCGGAAACTTTATGTTAGATGCTTTTGATGGCCAGCTTTTAGCGGCTTTGTACTCACTTGTTTATAACTCATCATATATGCTTCCTGAACTTTTCATGTCAGTTATCGGCATCGTTGCGTTAATGTCAGTTAAGCCTTTAAGAGAGCGTATTATTGATTCAAGCAAAGCGTTTTAATAGTGTAAAATTTACTAAATTATGAACTTTTGCAATACTTTGTAAATTTAAGCGGATATGTCTTGCTTTCTAGCGATGGTTACATTATACTTAGGGCATGAAAGGGAAAAGCTATGAATAAAGACACTAACATTCCGCTGAAAAAAAGAATACTGAAGACAACGAAAAAATGGTTGATGGTTATTTTAAATCCTCGACTGTTGCTGTGTTTATTTATTGCGTGGATGATTACTAACGGATGGAGTTACGTACTTACTGTTATTGGTACGTTGCTGAATATTCCGTGGATGATAATAACGGGTACTGCGTATATGAGCTTGCTGTGGGTACCGTTCACACCTGAAAAGATTCTGACGGTTATCATAGCTCTGTTTTTAATGCGTCTAATTTTCCCGAGAGATAAGAAGACTATCGGTGTGTTACGCGATGAACTTCATAAACTCAAAACGGCGTATATCCGTTCAAGAGATAAACGCAGAGCTAAACGTAAAGTTAAAAAATCAAAAGTTGTCAGAGTAAAGTAAAAGATATATTAAAGGCTCCGCTGCACAGTTGTAGCGGAGCTTTTTTGTATAACGAAAACCACGCGATAGTCGCGTGGTTGAAAAAAGGTTAACCGATGAACAAAAAACCTCCGAATATGCTAGAATTGGAACGACCTGCCAGTCGAACACAAGAAAGCAATCGGAGGAGTTTTATTATGAAA
>JAFVVB010000180.1 GCA_017502425.1 Ruminococcus sp.
CGCTATTGGTGACGAAGCCTTTATGAATAATAAGACCATAAAGACCGTTAAACTTCACAGCGGATTATATTCAATAGGCAATAAAGCGTTCTACGATTGTACTGCTTTGACCACAGTTACTGAAAGCAGTTTGGTTGGTTATGTCGGAGCACTTGCTTTTGTGAATACTCCATTTCTCACTAAAAACACCGATGAGTTTATGAAGGTAGGTTTTGCACTTGTAAGCTATAACGGTAGTAAAACCGCCGTTACCTTACCTGATACTATAACTTCCGTTTCTCCGTATGCTTTTTTCGGTAATACTACCATCACTTCATTTAAAGCTAACTCTAACCTCACCTCGATTTGTGAAGGAGCTTTTTATGGTTGTACTAAACTTTCTACTATCAGTGTTACAAACTCTGTTACATATATCGGTGCAGATGCTTTTGCTCAGACTAAATGGGTTTCTTCTCAATCGGATTTTGCAGTTATCGGAGATAAGATTTTAGTTGCTTATAACGGAGATAATAGTCTGGTGCATATACCTGAAGGGACTAAACAGATTGCTCCGAACGCTTTTTACGGTAATACTACTATTATGACTGTAAATATTCCGTCTTCTGTATTTTCGGTTGGTGCGAGAGCTTTCTTGGGATGCAATAATTTAACTGAGCTAAGCATAGAGGAAGGACTTGTTATGATAGATAACGAAGCTTTCGCTAATTGCTCCAAACTTTCATCTCTTACTACGGTATCCACATTATCCGTTATAGGAGAGGGCGCTTTTATTAATTGCACTTGCCTGAAAGAAGCAAGATTAAGTGGTAATTCCATGACCATTGGTGTTGGCGCATTTGCTAAGTGTACATCATTGGAGATAGTATGGTTAAGCAGCGGAGTTTCTGCGTTGAGCGATTACACTTTTAAAGATGATGCCAAGCTAAAATATGTGACCGTTCCTGAGAATCTGATTATGATTAGCAGCAATGCTTTCAGTGGTTGTAAATCACTTACTGCTATATGTGAGAAAGATAGCGTAGCAGATACTGTTTTGAGTAATATCTGCAAGGTTAATTATGATAACGGAGACTGTGATAGAGATGGTATCGTTTCCGTAATGGATGCTACCTCAATCCAGTTTTATCTGGTAGGTAGAGTTGCTTACACTAACGAAAACATTGCTTTCTGTGATGCTGATTATGATTCGATTATTTCTATTATGGACTCTACATATATCCAGCTCGATATTGCAAATTTGATATAAATTTATCGTTGACACATGCAAAAAAAAATGATATATTTATATCCAATAAATATCTGTGATGAGGACAATGTCTTATATGATGCGTTTCAGAGAGCCGCTTTTTTGCTGTGATAGCGGTAACGCTAGTCTGAGGATACCACCTTTGAGATTGCGTAGGAAATGACGCGACGGGTGACTGCGTTATTAGTCAATGAGGGTTTATACCGAAATTAGGTGGAACCACGGCTTTGTTTATGTCGTCCTAATATTCTTTTATGGAATATTAGGGCGTTTTTTATTTCAGTACATTATTTTAGGAGAGATGATTATGATAAATGTAGAGTTAAAAGGTGGAGTTATCCGAGAGTATGAGGATAACATCACAGCAGCACAGGTTGCTAAATCTATCGGTGCAGGTTTATATAAATCTGTATGCGCAGCGAAAATTGACGGTGTTTTATGTGACTTGAGAACACCACTCACTAAAGATTGCAAGCTTGAGCTTCTCACTTTTGATGATGAAGAAGGTAAAAAGGCTTTCTGGCATACTACATCTCATATTTTAGCTCAGGCAGTAAAGAGAGTTTTTCCTGAGGCTAAATTTGCTATCGGTCCTGCTATTGACGATGGTTTTTATTATGACTTTGACGTAGAAAAACCTTTTTCAACAGAAGATATCGAAAAAATTGAAAAAGAAATGAAAGCTATCGTGAAGTCAGGGTTGGAAATTGAACGTTTTGAGCTTGAGCCACAGAAAGCTATCGATATGCTAAACGAAATGGGAGAGCCATATAAAGTAGAACTGGCGTCAGAACACGCTGATAAAGGCGAGCCTATCAGCTTTTATAAGCAGGGCGAGTTCACTGATTTGTGTGCAGGCCCTCACCTTATGAGCGTCGCAACAGTTAAAGCTATTAAACTTACTAACTGTACAGGTGCATACTGGAGAGGCGATGCTAAAAATGCTCAGCTGTGCCGTGTTTACGGTATTTCTTTCCCTAAGGCGTCTATGCTTGAAGAGTACCTGAAAATGCAGGAAGAAGCTTTAAAGCGTGACCATAACAAACTCGGTAGAGAGTTAGAACTTTTCACAACTTCTCCACTTATCGGTCAGGGTTTACCTATCTTGCTTCCTAAGGGTGCCCGTATTATCCAGCTTTTACAGCGTTTTGTAGAAGACCTTGAGCAGTCACATGGTTGGCAGCTGACAAAAACTCCACTGATGGCTAAATCTGACTTATATAAACTCAGTGGACACTGGGGTCACTATAAAGATGGTATGTTCGTACTTGGTGACGAAGAAACAGATGAAGAAGTTTTTGCACTTCGTCCTATGACATGTCCTTTCCAGTATCAGGCATACTTGAATCGTGGTAGATCATATCGCGATCTTCCTATGAGACTTAACGAAACTTCTACACTTTTCAGAAACGAAGCAAGTGGCGAAATGCACGGTCTTATTCGTGTTCGCCAGTTCACTATCTCTGAAGGACACCTTATGTGTACTCCTGAGCAGCTTGAGGAAGAATTCAAGAACTGCCATGAGCTTGCAGTATATATGCTCAAAACTCTCGGTCTTTATGAGGATGTTTCCTTCCGTTTCTCTCAGTGGGATCCTGCAGATACCGATAAGTATATAGGTA